>JBFIHN010000014.1:0-17439 GCA_041601775.1 Acidimicrobiales bacterium | reverse complement strand
GCGGCATAGGCATCGGCGACCCGGTCGCCGGTCATGGTGGCGTTGCGGATCGTCTCCAGGAGCGATGGCTGGTCGAACACCCGGGCCACGGCTCGGCCGAGCTTCGCGAACCGGTCGTCGCCGGGGCCCGCGTCGTGGTCCAGCCGTTCGGGCACGATCGTGAAGTCGACCTCGCCGTAGATGGCCGGGATGTCGACCCGCTGTTGCACCACGCTGTCCGCGTAGACGCTCGCCTGCATGCTCATCGTGTTCCTTCTCTCGCCGCACGTGTCCTGGCGCGGAGGCTAGGGGACCTGCTCGCCGTCACCGGGACCGGCCGGTGGTCGGTCGGTCCGCGTTGGTGGTGAGCCGTACGGGCAGTTCGTCGAACCCGCGGAGGGTGAAGCCGGTCCGGCGTGGCGGGTCGTCGTCGAGGAGTTCGATGTCGGAGAACCGGTCGAGCAGGCCGCGGAGCACCAGCCGGCCTTCGGCCCGGGCGAGGCTGGCGCCGAGGCAGTAGTGCGGCCCGACGGCGAAGCTCAAGATGGGCGAGTCCGTGCGTCCCAAGTCCATGCGTCCGGGGTCGGCGAACACGGCGGGGTCGTGGTTGGCGGCGCCGAGGAAGGTCACGACACGCGAGCCGGCCTCGAGCACCTCGCCACCGGGCAGCGCCACGTCCTCGAAGGTGACCCGCATGTCGAGCTGCACCGGAGAGTCCCACCGGAGCAGCTCATCGATGGCCGTGTCGTCGAGCGACCCGTCGCGGCGGAGACGACGGATCCCGTCGGGCTGGGTCAACAGCGCGTAGAGCCCGTTGCCGATCAGGTTCGTCGTCGTCTCGAAGCCGGCCAGGAAGATGATGATCGCGGTCGACTGCAGTTCCAACTCGCTGAGTCGGTCCTCGCCGTCGCGCGCCGAGATCAGCGCGGACAACAGGTCGTCCTGTGGCTGTCGCCGACGCTCCGCGATGAGGTCGGAGAAGTAGTCGAGCATCGCACCGGCCGCTTCCTGGGCCTCGGCGACGACCTCCGGTGTCGCCACGGGCTCGACCAGCGCCGACGCCCGGCGCACGAGGCCGCGGAACTGGTCGCGATCCGACTCGGGCACGCCGACGAGCTCGCCGATCACGGCGACCGGGAGGCGGAACGCGAGGTCGCCCATGATCTCGGACTCCCCGCGTGCAGCGATCGGGTCGAGCAGGTCGTCGAGCATCCGGACGATGGCCGGCTCGAGGCTGGCCACGCGCCTCGGGGTGAAGGCACGGGAGACCAGGCCGCGCACGCGTGTGTGGTCCGGCGGGTTGAGGGTGAGCATCGAGCGTCCGAGCGCCGGGACCGCTTCGCCGTCGTCCCCGACCTCCATCGATGGTCGAGCACTGAACAGGCCGGGCGGCGGCGGGAAACGCGCCTCCCACTGTGCGTCGGGCTTGCCGCAACGGGGGTCGCGGAGCACCAACTGGCAGTCGGCGTGGCGCGTCAGGAACGTCGCCCCCAGCGAACTGCGATGGACGGGCGCGGTGGTCCGCAACGCCGCGTAGAGGGGATAGGGGTCCCGTCGGTGATCCGGGTCCAGGAGGATGCGGAGGACGAGGTTGTCGGCTTCGGACATCGGTGTCTCTCGGTCGGTGCGGCGGAAACCTGCTGGTGGGACGAAATGTCAGATTCGTCCCACCAGGAGTGTCCGCCACCAGCGGTGGGACGTCAAGCGACATTCGTCCCACCACCTCGTAGGATCGCGGCGTGGGACGCCGGTCAGCGGACGAGGTTCGTGAGCGAGCGGTCGCCGGTGCGGCGGCCTGCTTCCGTGATCTCGGCATCGCCGCGACCAGCGTGGACGACATCGTCGCCAGGTCGGGCGTGGCACGGTCGACCCTGTACCGACACGTGGGGGATCGCAACGACCTCCTGCTGGCGGTCACGCTGGCCGAGATCGACCACCTCCGGACCGAGCTGGTCGATCGCGTCGATGCGACCGGTTCCGTGGTCGACGTGCTGGTCGACGGCGTGCTCCACGCGGTCGACCTGGTGCAGGGATCGGCCGTGCTCCACGAACTGGTCGTCAATCCTGCGCTGATCGCGAGTGAGGTCTCCGATCACGCCATCGAGGCGCTCGTCGCTCGGCTCCACGACTTCGTCGGACCGCTCTTCGCCGACGCCAGGATCCGACCGGGCCTCGACCCGGCCGTGGCGGTCGAGTTCCTGGTGCGGACCATCACCTCGCTGGTGACGCTCGGGGTGCGGGGCGAGCCCGCGCCCGCCGCCCGGCGGCACTACCTGCGTCAGACCCTCGGTCCGGTCTTCGTCGCCGACGAGTTCGCGGCCTGCGGGCCCCGGACGAGCTTGCCCGGCAACGCCCCGGTGGCCACGCCCGCTTCGTAGATCACCTCGCCGCTGCAGATGGTCACGTCGTAGCCGTCGACACGTTGGATGAGCCGACGTCCGCCGGCCGGGAGGTCGTAGACCATCTCCGGCGCGTGTAGTCGCATGCTGTCGAACTCGATGACGTTGACGTCGGCCTTCATGCCCGGCGCCAGGAGCCCACGGTCGTCGAGTCCGTAGACGGTGGCGGTCTCTCGCGTCTGCTTGGCGACCAGTCGCTCCACCGGGATGCGCTCGCCCCGGGTGCGATCGCGGGCCCAGTGGGTCAACAGATAGGTGGGCATGCTCACGTCGCAGACGAGACCGCAGTGGGCGCCGCCGTCGGACAGTCCGAAGACCGACACCGGGCTGGTCATCATCTCGCGGAGGTTGTCGAAGTTGCCGTCGATGTAGTCGAGGAACGGCAGGTAGAGGAGCCCGCGTCCGTCCTGTTCCATCATGGCGTCGTAGGCGACTTCGAAGGGCGAGACGCCCCGTCGCTCGGCGATGGCGGCGATGCAGGCGTCCGGTCCTGGCTCGTAGTCGGGCGGGTCGCCGAGCGGGAACTGGTTGCGGAAGCCACGCGTGACCAGCGCCAGCAACCCGTCGAAGGACTCCACGTCGGGCGGATCATCCAGGATCGACGCACGCACGGCGGGGTCGGCGAGTCGTGCGCGCCGCTCCTCCGGCGGGAGGTCGGCGACGGCGAGGTAGCCGGCGTAGAAGGTGAACGGATGGATCGAACTCTCCCAGCCCATCAAGACGCCGGCCGGACGTTGGGCGACCATCGGGGTCAGGAGTCCTCCGTCGGCCCGGTCCCGTTCGCATGCGTCGAGCATCCGGCGCCACTGTTCGGGATTCCCCGAGCTCTGGACGACCGAGAACATCACCCGCCTCCCGGTCTCGCGGGCGATGCGACGCATCCACTCGAGTTCGTCCTCCTCGGGGTCGAGGCCACTCGCGATCTGGAACACGCCATGACCCGCGGCACCGAGCGCGGCACCGAGCCCGTCGAGTTCGTCGGTTCCGGCCGTGGTCCCGGGAACGAGCTTGCCGTCCTTGGCCCGGTGCAGGAACGTGCGTGACGTCGAGACACCGAGTGCCCCCGCCTCGAGTGCGTCCTGCACGATCTCGCGCATCTCGGTGATGTCGTCCTCGGTCGCCGCCTCGTTGTCGGCACCGCGCTGGCCCATCACGTAGGCGCGTACTGCGCCGTGGGGGACCTGTGCCGCCACATCGATCGATCGCGGCATGGCGTCGACGACGTCGAGGTATTCGGCGAAGGACTCCCACCCCCATGCGAGCCCCTCCGCGAGCGCCGCGCCCGGGATGTCCTCGACCCCTTCCATGAGTTGGATCAAGAAGTCGTGCTGGTCGTCGTGGACCGGGGCGAATCCGACGCCGCAGTTGCCCATGACGGCCGTGGTCACCCCGTGCCAGCCGGAGGGGGACAGGTGCGGGTCCCAGGTCACCTGACCGTCGTAGTGCGTGTGGATGTCGACCCACCCCGGCGTCACGAGGCGGCCGCGGGCGTCGATCTCGCGTCGCCCGGGTCCGAGGTCGTGGCCGATGGCGGCGATCGTCGTGCCGTGGATGGCCACGTCGGCCTCGTAGGGGCGGTCACCGCTGCCGTCGACGATCGTGCCCCCTCGGATGACGATGTCGAACTCCGACGGTGCGTTCGCTGGCATGGGATTCCTCACCCTGGCTCGTGTTCCCCCATTCGGGCACGTGCCCGAATGGCAAGAAACGTACAGGGCGGGGTGGGGCTTGACAACTGGATCAGTCGGCTGCACTGTGGTCGGGCATATGCCCGAACTCTCTGATCGCGATGCGTTGATCGATGTCGCCGAGCGGCTGTTCGCCCGCAGCGGCGTGCACGGGGTGTCGCTCCGGGAGGTCACGTTGGCGGCGGGTGTCCGGAGCAAGTCGGCCGTGCAGTACCACTTCGGTGGACGCGACGGTCTCCTCCGGGCGGTGCTGGCCCGCCGTGGCGAGACGCTGCGGGTGCGGCGTGCGCTGTTCCTCGAACAGCTCGTGGTCGCGGGTGCCGACACCGAGCCTCGAGCACTGTGCCGGGCGATCGTCGAGCCCTACTGCGAGTTCCTCGACGACGGTCCCGGGGCGCTCTCGTATCTGGTCATCGTCCGAGAGGTGCTGGGCGACCCGCAACAACCGTACGAAGAGCTGCCGTCGATGTTCAGTGACCCGCTCCTGCCCGTCCTGATCGCTCGTCTGCTGCATCCGCTGGGCCTCCCCGAGCCGGTCAGTGCAGAACGGGCGCTGGTCGCGGTGTCGAGCATCGTCGGGTCGGCCGCCGATCGTGCTCGCCGGCAGTTGGACGACACGGCGGTCCGGCCGGTCTCCCCGGTGCCGCTGTTCGTGTCCACGCTGGTGGACATGCTCGCCTCGGCGCTCCTCGCTCCGGTCGATCCGGCGACCATGCACGCCGCCGGCGTCGACCCGGTGAGGGAGACCGAACGATGAGCCTCGAACTGGGCATCATCGCCGACGACTTCACGGGCGGAGCGATGGTCGCGAGCCTGCTCGAGCGCGAAGGCGTCGAGACGCCGGTCGTCACCAGCGCTCAGGCCATCGCCGACCTCCCGGGCCACGTCGAGGCGGTGGTGTTCGCTGGCACGTACCGGTTGGCGCCGCCCGAGCAGGCGCGCTCCGTCGTGCGGTCGGTGGCAGAGGCGATGCGGGTTCGCGGGTGCCCACGGGTGTTCTCGAAGTACAGCGCCACCTTCGACTCCACCGACCGGGGCAACATCGGACCGGTCGCCGAAGAGTTGTGCGAGGTCATGGGCGCCGAGGCGACCGTCTTCGCGAGCGGGTTCCCCGAGTCGTGGATCACGGTCTTCCACGGAAAGTTGTTCGTGCTCGACGACCTCCTCAGTGAGTCGTTCAAGCAGTTCGACCCCGTGACGCCGATGACCGAGAGCGACCTCGTGGCCGTGCTGCGGGCGCAGACCACCTGGGCGGTCGGCTCCCTGGGCCATGCGACCTTCCTCGAGGGAGCGGACGCAACGCGCCAACACCTCGAGGGTCGAATCGCCAAGGGCGAGCGGTTCTTCATCGCCGATGCCGTCGACGACCACGACATCGAGACCTGCGCCCGGGCCGTCTCGGACTGGCCGGTCGTGACCGGCGCCGATGCGCTTCCGCCGGCGCTGGCGCGGGCGATCGGCTTGTCCACGGCCCCGGCACGACGTGACCGGCACGCCCACCGCCGCACACCCGGTCGCGAGGTGGTCCTCGCCGGCAGCTGTGCAGGGATGACGCTGCACCAACTCGACGTCTTCGCCGTAGATCACCCCGTCCATCGGATCGACGTCGGCGCGGTCGAGTCGATCGAGGGCGCCGCCGGCGCGGCAGCGGACTGGGCAGCGCAGCAGGATCCGCTCGGAGCGGTCGCCATCGCCACGAGTGCGCCGGCCGACGATCTGGCCGGCGTCCAGTCGGCGCTCGGTGTCGACGTCGCCGCCGAAGTCGCGACTGCCGTCATCGCCCGCACGTCGGCGCTCCTCCGCGAGCGAGGCTTCCGCAACGTCATCGTCGCCGGGGGAGAGACGACCGGTGCCGTCCTGGGCGCACTCGGCGTCGACCGGTTCGAGGTCACGGCATTCGACGACCTGGGCGGCGGGCTCTGCGCCGCCGAGACGCCGGAACCGATGACCATCCTGTGCAAGGCGGGGGCCATGGGGGGCCCGGACTTCTTCGCCCGTGGCTTCGAGCGCATGCGTGCGGGGGAGGAGACGACCTGATGGAAGACGCCGCGCTGCGCCACGACCTCGCGGAGAGCTATCGCCGCGTCGTCGCGCTCGGGCTGAACGAACTCGCGTCCGGAAACCTCAGTGCTCGCGTCGACGGCGGCATGTTGATCTCGCCGTCCGGCGCGTCGGCGGCGTCGATCCGACCGGAGTCGTTCGTGTTCGTCAGCGACGAGGGCGAATGGGATCGGACCGTCGACGGTCGCACGCAGAAGGCATCGTCGGAGTGGCGGATGCACCTCGGCGTGTATCTCGCCCATCCCTCGGCCGGTGCGGTGGCCCACACGCATGCCGACCACTGCGTTGCTCTCGCGGCCCACAACCGACCGCTGCCCGGCTTCACGTACGTGGTCGGCTTCTTCGGCGGCAGTGAGGTCCCGTGCGTTCCGTACAACACGTTCGGGACCCAGGCATTGGCCGACGACGCCGCCGCAGCCCTCGAACACCGGACGGCGTGTCTCCTCGCCAACCACGGCATGATCGCCCGCGGCCGCGACATCGGTGACGCGGTCGACACCGCGCATCGCCTCGAGATCCTGTGCCGCCAGTACCTCGCCTCGCTGCAGATCGGCGAACCCGACCTGTTGACCGAGGTGGAGTGGGCGGACTTCTTCGCCCGCTCCCTCGAACTCGCCTACGGCGACGAGACCTGACGTGACCGACCCCGCAAGGACGACCTCATGACGTTCCCCGAACCGACACGCATCACGTTGGCCGACCCGGTCGGTGCCGACGAGATCGTGCTCTCCACCCACGACGTCGGCGAGGGACCCGCAGTGGTGTTCTGCCACGGCTTCCCCGACATCGCGTTCGGGTGGCGCAACCAACTGAGTGCTGTTGCCGACGCAGGATTCCGTGCCATCGCTCCCGATCAACGTGGTTGTGGCGCGAGCACCGCCCCGCCGAATGTCGAGGCCTATGGCCTGCAGGAACTCACCGGCGACCTGGCGCGACTCCTCGACGCCACGGGCATCGAGGACGCCGTGTTCGTGGGCCACGACTGGGGCGGGTTCGTCGTGTGGGCGATGTCGGTGCTCCATCCCGATCGAGTGCGGGGCGTCGTCGGGCTCTGTACGCCCTACATGCGGTTCCCCACCGTGGCGGACCACCTCGCCATCGTCGACGGTGACGCCGAGCGGCAGTACGTGGCCTGGTTCCAGGACGACGGCGTGGCCGAAACGACGATGGACCGCAACGTCGAGGCGATCCTGACCCGGATCTTCCGTTCCGGCACGCCGCTCGAGGAGCAGGCCGAGTTCGCGTTCGCCGACGGCACGCTCAACATGAACCCCTTCAACGACCCCACGGCGTGGCCGATCCTCGGCTCGACGCTGGTGGACGACGCCGAACTCGCGCACTACGTCGCCGCATTCGAAAAGGCCGGGTTCCGGGGCGGCATCAACTGGTACCGCAACATCGATCGCAATGCGGCCGAGCTCCCCGATGTCGGCCGTCGGGCCCTCGACGTCCCGGGCCTCATGTTCACCGCAGAATGCGATCCCGGCCTGCGGCCATCATTCGCCGACGGCATGACCGCCCTCGTTCCCGACCTCACGCGCCACGACCTCCTCGGCGTCGGACACTGGATCCAACAAGAGGTTCCCGACCAGGTGAACGGTCACCTCGTCGACTGGCTGCAGGAGAAGTTCACCGATGGCTGAGCATCTGCCGTTGTCCGCGGCGGACTGGGATCCGCGGGATCCGGCATTCCGTCGCGACCCCTTCCCCTGGTACCGGGCCCTGCGTGAACAGGCACCGGCCCTGGAGCATCCCGATGTCGGCGTGGTGCTGTCCCGCTACGAAGACATCGACCGCGTCCTGCGTGACGATCGCTTCGGCGTCGCCACGCCCAACCCGTGGCGGGAGCTGTTCGCCACGATGGCGCCGGCGTCGATGCGTCTCATCTCCGAGAACGCGCTGTTGTTCATCGACTCGCCCCAGCACGGGCGGGTGCGTCGGTTGGTGTCGAAGGCGTTCTCGCCCCGTCGGGTCGAGGCGCTGCGTCCCCGACTCGAAGCCATGATCGACCAGGTCCTCGACGAGGTCGACGGTGCGTCGTCGTTCGACGTGATGGATGCGGTCGCCGGACCGTTCCCGATCATGGCGATCACCGATCTGCTCAACGTGCCGGACGGCGACCGCGAACGGCTGCACGAGTGGACCGTGGCCATCACGGCCTTCGACGAGCTCCCGATCGACTTCGAGGTGCTCGAGTCCGCAGGCGTCGCCGCCGACGCGTTCCTCGCGTGGGCCAGTGACCTCGTGGAACTCCGTCGCGGTGCGCCGGGCGATGACCTGGTCTCCGCCCTGATCGCCGCCGAGGAGGACGGCGAGCATCTGACACGCGACGAGTTGCTGGCGATGATCGTCCTCTTGCTGGTCGCAGGCCACGACACCACCATGAGCCTGATCTCGACCGGGCTCCTGTTGCTCCTGCAGCACCCGGCGGCCGCCGCCGAGGTGCGGGAGGATCCCGCCGTCGTTCCGGCGGCGATCGAGGAGATCCTGCGCTTCCTCGGCCCGCTCCAGGTGGCCTCGGGCGGCGGTCGCTGGCCGGCCGAACCCGTCGAGGTGGCCGGCACGGTGATCCAACCGGGAACGTCGGTCCGTCTGCTGCTGGGGTCCGCCAACCGCGACCCCGCGGTGTTCGCCGACCCCGACACGTTCGACATCCACCGGAGCGATCTCGGCCACCTGGCGTTCGGCAAGGGCGTGCACTTCTGCATCGGCGCCGCCCTGGGTCGGCTGGAGGGCCAGATCGTCATCCCGGCGGTGCTGCGACGCTTTCCCCGACTGGCGCTCGAGCAGGCGGAGCCCGAGTGGCGGGAGACCTTCGTCACCCGCCAGCTCGCGGCGATGCCGGTCCGGACGCGCTGAGTCGCCGTCGCGCCTCCTCCTGGCCGGCGTGGCAGCCTGCTGACCGCGCCACCGGCGGCGTCTGAGCAAGGAGAACTCGTCCATGACCATCATGACGGAGAGCACGGGGCGGACCCTCGTGGTCACGATCGATCGGCCGCATCGACGCAACGCGATCGATCAGCCGACTGCCTCCGCGCTGTTCGAGACGTTCGCCGCCTTCGACGACGACGCCGACCTGGACGTCGCCGTGCTCACCGGTGCCGGCGGCACGTTCTGCGCCGGAGCTGACCTCAAGGCGATCGCAACACGCGACGGCAACAGAATCGACGAGGACATGGATGCGCCCGGCCCTCTGGGCTGCAGTCGCATGCAGCTCGACAAGCCGGTGATCGCCGCCGTCGAAGGTCACGCCGTGGCCGGTGGGCTCGAACTCGCATTGTGGTGCGACCTGCGGGTCGCGAGCAGCGACGCCGTCTTCGGTGTGTACTGCCGCCGGTGGGGCGTCCCGCTCGTGGACGGAGGGACGGTCCGCCTCCCGCGGGCGATCGGCCACAGCCGGGCGAGCGACATGATCCTGACGGGTCGAGGCGTCGACGGGACCGAGGCCCACGACTGGGGCCTCGCGAACCGGCTCTGCCCTCCCGGCAAGGCCCTCGAGGTGGCGGTCGAGCTTGCCGCGTCCTTGTCGGCGTTCCCGCAGCTGTGCCTGCGAACGGACCGGCGTTCTGCTCACGACCAGTGGGGCCTCTCGACGGACGACGCACTCGCCAACGAGACGCGCCTCGGACTCGAGCCCATCCGGGCCGGCGAGACCGTGGCCGGAGCAGCACGATTCGCCGATGGCGCCGGACGGCACGGAACGGGAGTCTGACCATGACCGACGTCGACGACGACCGGTTCCAGCCAGAGACGCTCCGCTACGTCGTCGACGGGGGAGTCGCCCGGGTCACGCTCGCACGGCCCGATGCGTACAACACCATCACGCCGTCACTGCGCGCCGACCTGGAGGCGAGCCTCCGTCGGGCCGATGCCGATCCGACGGTGCGGGTGGTGCTGCTCGACGCCGAGGGGCCGGCGTTCTGCGCCGGCTACGGACTCGACTGGGCGACGCCGGCCCAGGCTCGGGAGACCGACGGCGCCTCACGCGTGTGGGATTCGATCCGTGACCAGCGGATGATCAGCCAGTTCACCGACACGTGGGCGCTGCTGCACGAACTCCCGACACCCTCCATCGCCGCGGTGCAGGGCTGGTGCATCGCCGGTGGCACCAACATCGTCTTCAACGCCGACCTGATCATCGCGGCGGAGGACGCGCGCTTCGGCTACCCGCCGTCGCGGGTCTGGGGCGTGCCCGAGGCGCCATGGACGTGGGTCGCTCGCATGGGTCTCGAGCGGGCCAAGCGCTACATGCTCACCGGTGACGAGTTCTCGGGAGCGGAGGCGGCGTCGATGGGCATGATCCTCGAAGCCGTTCCCCCGACCGAGCTCGCGGCGCGTTCGCTGGCCCTCGCCCGTCGGGTCGCCCAGGTGCCGGCCACCCAGCTGTCGATGATCAAGACCGCGCTCAACGACGTCGCTCGGCACGCGTACGACCCGCCCGGCTCGCGTCGACTGGGCACGCTCTACGACGGCATCGCCCGCCACACCCAGGAAGGCCTCGACTTCGTCGAACGCTCGACCGAGGTCGGCTTCCGTGAGGCCGTCCGCGAACGGGACCGGCCCTTCGGCGACTACGGGGAGCGGTGAGCCCCACCGTCACGGTGCCGCTCGGGTCCGGCTCCACTCGGCATTCCGCGTAGCCTCTGGGCCGTGCGACTGACGGGTGCCGACGCGATCGCGGTGCTCGAGGCCGCCGAACGGATCGCCTACCCCGCCCCCGGTTTCGCGGAGACGGCCTGTGCAGTGGTCCGGACGCTGATCCCGTGCGACGTGATCACCTTCAACCAGGTGTTCGTGGCGCAGGGACGCACCGAGTTCGTCGTGCAGCCCGACGATTGGGGGCAGCGGCTGCGGGGACGTCGAGCCACCATGGAGCGCCTCGCCCATCAGCACCCGCTCGTCGTCCACCATCTGTCCACCGGCGGTCATCTGCCCCTGCGGACCAGCGATCTCGACGACTCGCTGTGGTCCGAGACCGAGTTGTACGCCGAGTACTTCGCGCCGCTCGGCATCCGGTGGCAGCTCAGCCTGGCCATTCCCTCGCCCGACGACATGATGAACGTCCTGGCGCTCAGTCGCCGCGACGGTGACTTCTCCGACCGCGACGTCGCAGTGCTCCGCGCCCTGCGTCCACACCTGACGCTCGGATGTCGCACGTCGACGACGGCGTCGTTGACCCACGAGACCGCAGTGGCCGGAGGATGGATCGTCGTCTCGGTCGACGATGACCGCCTGGTCTCTGCGCTGTCCGAGGAGGATCCGTCCAACACGTTCGTCGTCGGTCAACCGCTGCCCGCTGATCTCGCGGTCTCCACGGTCTCCGACGGTGGCGTGTTGGGACCGGCGGTGACGATGCGCACGGCACAGCCGTTCCTCGTCCGCGCTGCAGGGCAGGGGGAACGTCCCCAGGTCTTGTTGGCGCAGCCCGTCTCCCTCGACGACTCCGTGGTCCTGGCGTTGACCCCTCGTCAACGGCAGGTGCTGGCGGCGTTGGCCGACGGCTGCACCAACGCGCAGATCGCTCGGCGGCTCGGGATCGCCGAGTCGACCGTCAAGAAGCACCTCGAGCACATCTTCGAAGCGCTCGAGGTCGACAACCGTGTCGCTGCCGTCGCCCGACTCTCCGCCTGACGGTCGGATGGAGGCGTCAGGTCTTCGGGTCGGCGGTGGTCACAGCGTCCTCTCAGGTGGCGTTCGTACCATCGAGTCGAACGACTCTGCTGCCCGTCCCCGACACCACGAAGGACCACCCCGATGACGACGACCCGAAGTCCCCGAATGCTGGGCGCCATGACTGGGGCCCTCGTGGCCCTGGCGTTGTTCGCGGCCGCGTGCGGTGACGATGACGCCGACTCCTCCGCCGGATCCTCCACCACCTCCTCGAGTGTCGACGACTCGTCGACCGGCGACGTCAGTGGTGACGCAGTCGCCGCCGGGGCGAGCTGCTCGGAGATCGCGTCGTTGTTCGTCACGGACGGCTCGGCGAACGCCGATCTCGCCGATCCGGAGGTCAGCGCGACCTGTGACGGCGACGACGTCGTCATCACCAGCAACGGCATCCCGGACTACACCTACATCGAGACGTCTCCCGGGTCGCCTGCCGCTGGCGACTACACCTTCACCATCCCCTCGACGCCGACCATGGCGGACGAGGTGACCGATGTGCCGGCCCTCGGCACTGCGGCGGTGGCATTGAACGGTGTGCCCATCTACGGCCCGACCGAGGGCACGGGTGGCGACGTCCTCTCGCTGGTCGGCGCCCTCTCCGAGTGCGGCAGCCACAACGGACCGACCGGCTTCCACATCCACCAGATCCTGACCTCGGCCAACACCGACTGCCTGTTCACGCCAGACGAGGTCGCTGCGAGCCCGCAGCTGGTGGGCTACGCGTTGGACGGCTACCCCATCTACACCGGCATCGACCAGTACACGTCGTCGTGGGAGCTCACCGACGAGTCGCTCTTCGCCACCGACACCTGGGCGGCGCACAGCTACGTCGAGGGTCTCGGCGACCTCGACCAGTGCAACGGTCGGACCGACGACGACGGCAACTACGGGTACTACACGACGGCCACGTTCCCGTATGTCATCGGGTGCTACTCGGGCGTCGTGGATCTCGACGCAGCCGGCGGCGGGGGCGGCGGGCGGCCGTGACGACGCCGGGCCGTTCTCGACGTGGCTTCCTGCTCGCGGCAGGAGCCGGTGCTGCGGGCGTGGCCGGCGGCACGGTGTTGGGCGGCACGGTGTTGGGAAGCACGGCGTTGGGCTCCGGTGTCTCGCCGCCGGCACCCACCGACGCCGACGTCGGGTTCTGCACCGACATGAGCACGCACCACGTCCAGGCGCTCACCATGTGCCAGCGGGTGCTCGGCCGGGCCACCGGCGATCCCGTGCAGGCGGCTGCGTCGGAGGTGCTCCAGACACAGGCGATCGAGGTCGGGATGATGCGCGCCTGGCTCACGGACTGGGGTGAGTCGACCAGTCCGCCGACCACGGTCATGGCATGGATGGGCATGAACGACGGTGCGGGCATGCCGGCGGGGATGATGCCTGGGCTGGCCACCGACGACGAGATGCGTTCGCTGTCCTTGGCCGAGGGAACCGACCAGGGGCGGATGTGGATCGAGCTCATGCGTGCCCACCACGTCGGCGGCGTCGCCATGGCCGAGGCCGCTGTCGAACTGGTCCGTGCGGACAAGGTCCGCCGGCTCGCACGCACCCAAGCCGAGGTCCAGACCTTCGAGATCGGCCAGTACGACCTCCTGCTCTCGACGGTCTACGCCTGACCCGCCGTGGCCGGCCGGGGGTCAGCGGGCGTCGAGGCCTTCGAGGCCACCGGCATCACGCCATCGCTCCATGAGGTCGAAGAAGGCGAGCGCGCCTCCGGGGTAGCCCATGCCCACGAAGTTCTCGTCGAAGCCCTTCCCCTCGTTGTTGTAGTAGCCGGGCGTGCAGTCGGTCGATCCCAGGATCTGGTTGGAGGAGTCGGCACCACTGCGGAGGAGGTCGAGCCAGGCGTCCTCCGCCTCGGCAGTGGCCTCGACCCGCTCGATGCCGGCGTCGAGCAGGTGGCGGATGATGTGGGCGGCGTGCGCGCCGGCCTCGGTCAGGTTGTGCGGGTAGTTCGCGATCAGCCCGGCTCCCTGGGCCGCCCCCACCTGGAAGAGGTTCGGGAAGCCGTGCACGTGCATGCCGTGCAGTGTGCGCATCGCGGGCTCCCAGTGCTCGGACAGGGTGACGCCGTCTCGGCCGACGGCGTCGAAGCCGGACCGACGGGTGAACTCGGTTCCGACCTCGAAGCCGGTGGCGTAGACGATGCAGTCGAGTTCGTGATGCACGCCGCCGACCCAGACGCCGGTCTCGTCGATCCGCTCGACGCCCTGTCCGTCGGTGTCGACGAGCGTGACGTTGGGGTTGTTGAACGCCTGCAGGTACTCGTCGTGGAAACAGGGTCGCTTGCACAGTTGGCGGAACCACGGCTTGAGCGCCTCTGCGGTCCCGGCGTCGCCGACGAGGGCGTCGACGCGGGAGCGGATCTCGGTCATCTTCTCGTCGTCGGCGTCGAAGAACGCGTCCATCAACGCGTCAGGACCCAGGTCCTGGGCATCGGGTGACGAGAAGAGCTCGACCATGCGGTCGCGGATGCGGCGGGTCAGATCGGTCCACCCGTCGCCGACCAGGTCCTCCTCGGGGATCGTCCCCGGGGCGAAGTGAGCCGTGAAGTTGCGCAACCACCGGTCCTGCCAGCCCGGCTCGAGCACCTCGTTCTCGAACCACTCCATGTCGGTGGGCGCGTTGTTCCGGACGTCGATCGAACTCGGCGTGCGTTGGAACACGACGAGTTGGCCAGCGTCGCGTGCCAGGTGGGGGATGCACTGCACCGACGTGGCGCCCGTGCCGATGATCCCGACGCGTTTGTCGGCCAGGCCGGTCATCGTCGCGCCCTCCGGGTCGCCGCCGGTGTAGTGGTAGTCCCACCGGCTGGTGTGGAAGGCGTGGCCGCCGAAGGTCTCGATCCCGGGGATGCCCGGCAGCTTTGGACGATGGAGCGGACCCGTGCACATCAACACGAACTGTGCGCGCATCTCGTCGCCCCGGTCGGTGCGCACGATCCACCGTCCGGTGTCGTCCTCCCACCGCAGTCCGGTGACCTCGGTCTGGAACAACGCATCGTCGTACAGCCCGAACTGCTTGCCGATCCGGCGCGAGTGTTCGAGGATCTCCGGGCCGTGGGCGTACTTCTCGGTGGGGACGTGGCCGGTCTCCTCGAGCAGCGGCATGTAGACGAAGCTGTGGGTGTCGCACTGCGCGCCGGGATACCGGTTCCAGTACCAGGTGCCTCCGAAGTCGCCGCCCTTCTCGATGATGCGGACCTGGATGCCGGCCTCGGCCAACCGGGCTCCGGTCACGAGCCCGCCGAAGCCGCCGCCGATGAAGATCGCCGTGACCTCGTCGGCGATCGGTTCGCGCTCGACCGGCTCTGCGTGGGGATCGTCGACGAAGCGGGCGAAGTCTCCCGTGACCTCGATGTACTGCTCGTTGCCATCGGCGCGGAGGCGCTTGTCGCGTTCGCGGCGGTACCGGTCGCGCAGTTGCTCGCCGTCGATCTCGCCGCTCGGCTCCGATTCGGTCGTGGTCATTGCGTGCCCCCGGTGTCGTCGTGCCCGTGCATTCTCGTGTACCGGACGGTGCGGTGTCGTGGCGCCCGCCCACCCGCTCTGGTCCGAGGGTTGCAGATAGATCTAGCAGACACTAGAACTACGGGTCCCGGCCTTCCGGAGGAACACCATGCGCGACACCCCCCGACCCACCCCGACCCGCGACCTGGACACCTCCGAGGAGATCGCCGAGATGGTCCGGCGCTTCTATGCCGACGTGGCCATGGACGCACTGCTCGGCCCCATGTTCGACGACGTCGCCCAGGTCGACTGGACGGAGCATCGCGCCAAGCTCACGGCGTTCTGGTGCCGTGCCCTGCTCGGCCAGCAGGGCTACGCGGGCAACCCGTTCCGCGCCCACGCCCGGGTCCATGCGAAGCAGGCGTTCACGTCGGCGCACTTCGAACGGTGGCTCCTGCTCTTCCGCGAGACCCTCGAGCTGGGGTGGACCGGTCCCAACGTGGCCCGCGCGCGAGCGCTCGCCGACAACGTCGCCCGCGTGCACGGCGAGCAACTCGAGGGCCGCCACACGCCCGTCGACGGCAGCGTCCACCTCGAGGCCCCCCGGTCCCGGTAGGCGCCGCCGCCCTCGGCGTCAGGGCTCGTCGTAGGTCCAGCCGTGGCGCTTCCGCCAGATGCCGTCGCGAGCTGACTCTGGGTTGCGGATCCGCGCGCCCGTGAGGGGAATCGCAACCCAGAAGCCGAGAGCAGAGCCGGCCACCCCAGCATCCGAACCTGCTGCCGAGGTCAGCTCCCGCCGAGGTACGCGTCGCGGAGGCGGCCGGCGATCATCGCAGGAGGGCCTTCGTCGCTGATCTTGCCGTGGCCCATGATGCAGGCGCGGTCGGCGAGGTCGAGGACGAGGGTGGCGAACTGCTCGACGGCGATCACGGTGACGCCGTCCTTCGCGCTCTCGACCACGGATTCGTAGAGCGACTCGACGATGAGCGGCGCGAGCCCGATCGAGAGTTCGTCGAGCAGCAGGACTGCGGGGTCGGTGGCGAGTCCACGCGCCAACGCGAGCATGCGTTGTTCCCCGCCGGACATCGTTCCGGCGAGTTGGTTCCTCCGCTCCGCGAGCCGGGGGAACCGGTCGTAGCTCCGTTCCTCGATGACCGACACCGGGGTTCCCGACGACGAGAACACCCGCAGGTTGTCCGAGACGCTCAGGTTCGGGAAGACCCCGCGACCCTCGGTGATGAGGCAGACGCCGACGCGGGCGAGGGCGTCGGGGTTCGTGCCGTTGACGTGGCGTCCGGCGATGTGGACGTGGCCGGCGGTCGCTTGCACGAGGCCGGCGAGGACGTGGAGCGTGGTCGTCTTCCCCGCCCCGTTCGGTCCGAGCATGGCGAGGAACTCACCGGGTGAGGCCTTGAGGTCGACGCCGTGGAGCACCTCGATACGCCCGTACGACGCGCGGACCCCCGAGAGTTCGATCACGGGGTCCGGAAGGGGGCTCGTCATCGGTCGATGGGTGCTGCCCGCAGTGGTGCCCGTCGGCTGGGTTGGTCCACCTGCACCTCGAGCGCCGCGACGACGCGAGCGAGTTCGGCGACGGTCTCGCTGAGCTCGGCGTGGGCGACCACGAGTTCGGCGTGGTGATCGTTGGCTTGGTGCAGTCGGCGGGTCTGCCACCAGCCGGTGTAGAGCGCTGCGCCGACGACCATCAACCCGAGCCCGCCCAGCCCACCGGAGATGAGGTACGGCAGCTGTTCGAAGACGTCGCCTTGACCCGAAGCGCCGTACCACGCGACCTGGATGAGGAGGAACCCCAGCGGCGTCAGGAACGCCCCGAGGAGGAACAGAGCCCGTTCGCCGTCGAACGCCGCCCGCGCGTTCGACGCGAGGTTGGCGATCCCGTCCATCAGGCGGACCTCTCGGTCGGCGGGTGCGATGTCGGCGACGTTGTCCGTGTCGTCGATGTCGTCCTCGGTGAGGTTGGTCATCGTGGGTCACCTTCCTGAGGCTCGAGATCACATGCGTCGACGATGCGGTTGCCGTCGATCGCCCAGTCGGGAAGCCGGCGGCCGCCCAGAGCGAGGAGCAGTGCGCCGAGCACCGCCAAGAGCACGCCGATGGGGCCGAGTGCGGCGGGGAGGTCCGGCAGCCTCACCGCGAGCGGTGCGGCGTTCACCACCTCGTCGACGATCGCCG
>JBFIHN010000013.1:0-17905 GCA_041601775.1 Acidimicrobiales bacterium | reverse complement strand
GGACAGTCGCGGGCCGACGGCCGTCCACCATCGGTAGTCCTCGCCGAGGTGTCCGCCGACGACGTTGTCGAGCGGCGTCTCGAGCTTCAACAGCCCGTACGTCGCCCGGAACGTGGTGTCGCTGATGGTGACGCCGTCCTTGCCGGGCCGCACGCCGGCGGCACCCCAGAGCGGGGCGAACCGCAGGTCGCAGTCGTAGGGGAAGAAGCGATCGGCCATCCGTCCACGCTACGAGGAGCACGCCCCGTTACTCGGTTGCCGTCCCGACGAGCTGGATCCGGGTGTAGGCGGCGGCGCGACCCACGTCGATGGTGTCGTGGTCGACGGCGGCGAAGCCGGCGGCGTCGATCACGGCCGCGGTGTCGCGGTTGGTCTCGCAACCGTTGGCCAGCCAGCGGTGGGGCCGGTGGACCAGGTCCTGCACCCGACGGATCCCGGTCCCCTCTTCGGCGGCCACGTGTTCGAGGAAGAAGTACGTGCCACCGGGCTTGAGGACCCGCCGGATCTCGGCGACCACGGCCTCGGGGTCGTCGACCCCACACAGCACCAGCGTGCCGACCACGCCGTCGGCGGTGTCGTCGTCGACGGCGATCCGCTCGCCCTGGACGGTGCGGATCTCGAGATCGACGTCGTGGGCGGCGGCCGCCGCACGGAGCGGGCCGTGCATGTTGACGTTGGGTTCGATGGCGATGACCTTCACCCCGGGCGCGTAGTACCGCATGTTGGGGCCGGTGCCGGGACCGATCTCGACCACGGTGCCGGTCATGGCGCCGAGTACCTCGGCCTTGCGGGCGCCGTGCTGGGCGTGGATCTGCGGCGCGCCGAGGTCGAGGATCTTGCCCTCGACCCATGAGCGCAGGCGTGCCTTGCCCAGCTGCTCGGGCGTGGTGCGAGGCCGCCGTGTCATGCCGGTCCGGCGTCCGCGTGGACCGGGTCCTCGGTGGCCCAGTGCCAGTGCATGCGGCCGTGGGCGGCGTTGGCGGCCATGATCGCACCGACGGTCCCGTCGGCCCACGGCGCGCCCGGGATCGTCGACGCCAGGTCTTCGTCGGACAGCTCCGCCAGGTAGGCGAGCGTCTCGGCGCGCACAGCGAGGCCGATGCGGACCAACTCGTCGAGCGACTTGCCCTCGTGTTCGGCCTTCCACTCCTCGGTCCAGGAGTGGATCCCCGCCATGATCTGTTCCATCGACTGCGGGGTGCCGTCGTCGTTCACCCGCCGCTCCATGCCGTGCTCGCCGTCCAGGTGCCGGCGGAACATCTCGTTCCAGTTCTTCTCGATGAGCGTCGTGTGGATGAAGTGGTCGGCATGGGACCACCGCGACTCGTCGTCGTGCTCGCTGAAGGTCCGCGGCGCGTACAGCTCGGCCTCGTCCATCTGCGACAGGTGCTCGAGGAGCCAGGCCCGGTCGCGGTTGAGCGTGATCTCGATCTCGATGCGGTTCATCGACGGGGAGGCTAGGTCAGCCGATCCATCCGTCGTGGGGCCGTTCCTTGGCCGGCAACGACCGCGGTTTGTCCGGCCCGTGTCGTCGGAGCGTCACCAGAACGGCGACGATGGTCCCGCCCACCCCGAGGAAGTGCATGACATCGGTGAGCGACGTGGGGAGAACCGCACTCAGCGCGGCGATGGGCACGACGACGGCGGCGTAGCCGGCGATCACGGCCCACAGCACGCGGACGCCCAGATGCATGTCTCTCGCCGCAGGCGACGCGGTCTCCCACGGTCGGCGTTGGTGCTCGTTCTTCATGACCCCAGATGTGTGCATGGTTGCGACCCCTGCGAGGTGAGCGACTTCTGCACTGTCTCGCATTTTGGACGACTTGTCCGCAGGCCATTCGGCCCAATCGTAGGTCTCCCCACGTCGGCTGCTGATACACCGGGGACATGCGCCGGCTCCTGCCCATCGTGTGTTCGCTCACGGTCCTGTGTGGCGTCGTGGCCTGCGGCGAGGACGAGGCGTCGCTCCGCCTGAACCAGGTGCAGGTCCTGGGGTCGCACAACAGCTATCACCTGCGCCCCGCACCCGAGGTGCTCGACGGCGTCGCCGCCCTGGTCTCGCAGGAGGAGGCCGACGCGCTCGACTACGAGCACCGCCCGCTCACCGAGCAACTCGACGACTTCGGCATCCGCCAGTTCGAGATCGACGTCTATGCCGACCCCGACGGCGGCCGGTTCTCGCAGCGCCCGGCTGCCGAGTTGGTCGGCCTGCCGGTCGACAGCGGCGAACCGGCACTCGACGAACCGGGCTTCAAGGTGATCCACCAGGTCGACGTCGACTTCGACACGACGTGCTTCACCTTCGTCGACTGTCTCACCGAGATCGCCGACTGGTCGGCCGATCACCGTGACCACGAACCGATCATGATCCTGGTCGAGGCGAAACAGGAGTCGATCGAAGAGGCAACCGACGGCCTGATCACCGCGGAGTCGCTGGGCGTCGACCTCACCGAGACGATCACGTTCGACCGGGAGACGTTCGACGCACTCGAGGCCGAGATCCTGTCGGTGTTCGACCGGGAGTCGATCATCACCCCAGACGACGTCCGCGGCGATGCCGCCACCCTGGAAGCGGCGGTCCTCGCCGGTGACGCGTGGCCGACGCTCGCCGACGCGGCGGGCAAGGTCCTGTTCGCGTTGGTCGACACCGGCCCGACCCGCGAGGTCTACGTCGGCGACGCGACGAGCCTCGAGGACCGCCTGCTGTTCACGTCGTCACAGGAGGGGCGCCCCGATGCGGCCTTTCTGCGGGTCGACGATCCGGTGGTCGAGGGCGACCGCATCCGCGCCCTGGTCGCCGCCGGGTACCTGGTCCGCACCCGCACCGACACGCCGGGAGTCGATGCTCCGGCCGGTGACACGACGCGTCGCGACGCTGCCTTCGCGAGCGGCGCCCAGTACCTGTCGACCGACTACTACGTCGCCGATCCCCTGCTCGATTCGCGCTATGTGGTCCGGCTGCCCGGCGACGGCGTCGTGCGCTGCAACCCGGTGAACACGCCCGACGACTGCGAGGTCTGACCCGACTGGTCGGTCACGGGGCAGGTCGGTCACGGGGCGACGCTGGTCGACATGACGGTCGACGTGATGGCGATGCCGGCGAGATCGACTTGGGTGCGGAGCACACCGAACCCGGGGAGGAACTCGTACCGGACGGTGCCGGTCTGGTCGCCCGCGAGCGAGTTGCTGATCGTGAGGTCGAGGGTCACGATGTGGGCTTCGAAGGTGCCGAGCGGGGTGGTGACCTCTTCCACGCCGCCGCCGGTGATCGTGTAGGTGACGTCGCTCCGGGCATCGATGCCGGCGGCCCGGAACTCGACGAACGTGTTGCCGGTCGACGACGCGCCCCCGGCCAGCTCGGCAGCGGCCGGGATCCGCACGTCGTCGCCGCTCGCGGTGACCTCGAGCCCCGAGGTCGCGGCGAAGAAGCCGGCGGCGCTGATCGACAAGCTCCCGTCGGGGCCGGTCGTGTAGCTGCGTTCGACGGTCACGGCTCCGCTGGCGCCGGTCACGACCTCGGAGGTCCTCACGGTGATGCCGGCGGCCGACTCCTCCACCGCGACCACGGTGACCTCGGTGGAGCTCGGGAGCGTGCCGGTCTCGGCGACGGTGAGCGTCGCACCCTCGTGCGGCGGCGCCATGAACAACGCATTCGTCAGATCCGACGTCGAGTCGTCGGGCAAGGAGACGACGGCGGTGGACGTCGTCGTGTCATCCGCGGGCGCCGTGGTCGTGGCGGCATCGGCTGCCTCGTCATCGGCGGCGTCGGCGCACGCGCCGAGCACGAAGAGGAGTGCAGTACCCCCGGCCAACAGTCGTCGCAGCTGCGAGCGTGATGTCATGTGTCCCCCCAGCGAAGACCATGTCGTGATCGGTTCCCCGACGATCTTGCCAGACGGCGGGTGGGGGAGCGCGCGGTCAGACGGGGTGGCGTTGGTCGATCATCGTGGACAGGCTCCGATGCTCGGTGGTGCTCAGTGACCCGTCGGCCTGGCCGCCGTCGATGGCGGCCACGAGCTCGTCGCGGCCGAACCGCGCGATGACCAGCGAGCACTCGGCCGTGTCGGCCACGGGGGCGGTGAGGAACGCGAGGCGGAGGTAGGCGGGCGGGAGCGCGCCGCCGGTCAACAACAGGACGCCGCGCAGGTCGTCGCCGCCACTGGCGCGCTCGGCGTGGAGCGCCCGGCGGAACACGTCGTGGTCGAACAGTTCTCGGGTGACGACGTCGCCGGCAGGCGTGCGGATCTCGGCGACCATCGGACAGTCGAGCAACGTGGCGTCGAATCCGGGTCGGTCGTCGTCGAACATCGCCTGGACCACCGTGTGTTCGGCACCGTCGATCTCCTTGGGGCTCACGGCGACGCCGAGGAGCCCGGCCTCGAACGCCTCGTCGCCTGGCATCGTCTGCATCTGCGACGGGCGGCCAGCGAGCATGATCCGGATCAGTTCCACGAGGTCGGATCCTGCTACACCGTGCGCATGGGATCCTGGAACTTCGCTGACATCTGGGAGGTCGTCGCCGACGAACTTCCCGACGCCCCCTGCCTCGTCCACGGGGACGACCGCCGTACCTGGCGAGAGGTCGACCACCGCGCCGACGGCGTCGCACGGCACCTGCTCGACGTCGGGCTCGAGCGCCAGCAGGCGGTCGCGCAGTACCTGCACAACGGGCCCGAGTACCTCGAGTCGACGTTCGCGGCGTTCAAGGGGGCGTTCGTCCCGGTCAACACCAACTACCGCTACACGGCCGACGAACTCCTCTACCTGTGGGACAACGCCGACGCCGGTTGTGTCGTGTTCCACGGCACGTTCGCCGACACCATCGAGCCGATCCGGGAGCGGCTCCCGAAGGTCAAGGCGTGGCTGTGGGTCGACGACGGCAGCGGACCGTGCCCCGAGTGGGCCACGCCGTACGAGACGCCTGCGACGAGTGGCGCCGACCGAGTCGCCCCCGAGTGGGGACGTACGGGCGACGACCTCGACATGCTCTACACCGGTGGCACCACCGGTATGCCCAAGGGCGTGATGTGGCGCCAGGACGACCTGGTCGTGAAGCTCGCGACCCTCGGCAAGGAGTTCCCCGAGGACGGGACCCTCGACGACATCCGGGGTACGTACGCCGAGCCGGGCCCCACGTTCCTCCCGTCATGCCCGCAGATGCACGGCACCGGCAACTTCCCGTGCCTGTCGACGCTGTCGTCGGGTGGCTGCGTGGTGACGCTCACCGACCGCAGCTTCGACCCGGCCGAGATGCTCTCGACCATCGAGCGCGAAGGCGTCAACATGACGGCGATCGTGGGCGACGCGTTCGCCAAGCCGATCCTGCGGGTCCTCGACGACGCTCCCGGCACGTGGGACCTGTCGAGCCTGTTGGCCATCGTGAGCTCCGGGGTCATGTGGAGCCAGGAGTCGAAGCAGCGCCTGCTCGAGCACCACGCCGGGATGATGCTGATGGACGCGTTCTCGTCGTCCGAGGCACTCGGCATGGGCCAGTCGGTCTCCGGGGCCGGCGCCGCGGTCGAGACCGCGAAGTTCGAACTCAGCCCCGACACCATCGTCATCGACGAGAGCGACCAGCCGATCGCTCCCGGCTCCGACGAGATCGGCCGCCTCGCCGTCGGGGGCCGTCAGCCGCTCGGCTACTACAAGGACCCGGAGAAGACGGCGAAGACGTTCCTGACCATCGACGGCAAGCGCTACTCGTGCCCCGGCGACTTCGCCACGGTCGATGCCGACGGACGGATCTCGCTGCTGGGTCGCGGCTCGGTGTGCATCAACACCGGCGGCGAGAAGGTCTTCCCCGAAGAGGTCGAGGAAGCGGTCAAGACGCATCCCACGGTCCTCGATGCCGTCGCCGTCGGTCTGCCCGACGAGAAGTTCGGCGAGGCCGTCACCGCGGTCGTGCAGCCGCGTGACGGCCAGACCGTCGACGAGGCGGCCGTGATCGCCCACGTGAAGACCTCACTGGCGGCGTACAAGGCCCCCAAGCGCGTCGTCGTCGTCGACACGATCGGCCGGGCCGCCAACGGCAAGGTCGACTACAAGCGCCTCAAGGCCCACGCCGCCGACGTGCTGGGCATCGGCTGAACGGGGTCAGCGGACCGAACGGGCCGGGTGCTGCAGCTTGCCGTCGATGATCTCGATGGTCCGGTCTGCGTGGTGGGTCATGCGGGTGTCGTGGGTGACCATGATCCCGCCGACGCCACGTCCCTTCACCTCACGTCGGATGAGGTCCATGACCTGTTCGCCCAACTTGGTGTCGAGCGCAGAGGTCGGCTCGTCGAAGAGCACCAGCCGGGGCTCGTTCATGAGCGCACGGGCGATGGCGACGCGCTGGCGTTCGCCGCCGGAGAGTTCGCCGGGTTGGTTGCCCATCCGGTGACCGAGGCCGAGCTCGTCGAGCAGGGTGTCGGCCCGCTTCTTGGCCGCGCTGTCGAGACCACCGTTCATCTCGGCCACGATCAGCAGGTTCTCGCGTGCGGTGAGGAACGGCACGAGGTTCACGGCCTGGAACACGAACCCGATCTCCCGGCCCCGGAAAGCGGTCCGCTCCTTGTCCGACAGCGCGGTCACGTCGGTGCCACCGACCTCCACGGTCCCCTCGGTCGGCTCCAGCAGCGCGCCGGCCACCGACAACAACGTGGTCTTGCCCGAACCCGACGGCCCCACCAGCGCGATCAGCTCGTCGCGGCCGACATCGAGGGTGGCATGGTCGAGTGCGACGACCTCCTCGTCGCCCGACCGGTAGGTCTTGCGGACAGCGTCGAGGTGGAGGGCGGGAGGGGAAGACACGGAACTCCGTTCGGTGCTCAAGCGCCGGCGCCGATGGCCGACGCCGGGTCGATCTTGATGATGCGACGCAGCGACACCAGCGCGCCGATGACGGCGGCGACGGTGACGCTGAAGAAGGTGGACAGCGCTCGCGCCGCCTCGAGCTGGAGCGGGATGCCGCTGGGAACGATCTGGACCAGAGCGAACGTGAGCGCGGCGCCCACGGCGAAGGCGACGACGGTCACGACGACCGACTGCACGACCACGCCGGCGACCAGCGTGCGTGAAGATCCGCCGAAGGCCTTGAGCACGGCGTACAGGCCGAGGCGTTCGAGGGTCAGCAGGGCGAAGAACAACGCGACGACCAGCCCGGCGACGAACACCGTCACCCCGATGACTGCGGTGAACGTCGCGTTCTGCTCCGTGATGCCGGGGATGGCCGAGATCGTTTCCGTCTCGCTGAGGGTGTCGGTGGAGCCGGTCGCTTCGTCGATGGACGCGGCGACCGCCTCGGCGTCGGCCCCGTCGGAGACGCGGACCACGAGCGCCTGGAACGAGTCGTCGGACACCACGGCATCGGGCCGGTTCTGTGCCAGCACGTCGCGCCACGTGCCGGGCTCGACCCACAGGCCCCCTTGTTGGAGATAGTTGGTGTCGTCGACGAACCCCACGATGGTGAGCGGCACCTCGGCCGGGCCGACCAGCACCTCGTCGCCCACCGCAGCACCGGCGTCGGCCAGCTGTCGGTCGGCATGGGCCTCGCCGGGTGCGGGCGGATCGGGGAGTTCGTCCGACGCCAGCTCGTAGCCGGTGACCGCAGCGTCGGACGTCTCGGTCTCGCCGGGGATCTGTACGCCGAGGAGGGCGAAGCCGAGCCCACCCACGGCGTCGACACCGTCGATGCGCTCGATCCGGTCGCGGAGCTCGGCCGTGATCTCGGAGCGGAGGAACGACTGTCGGGCATCGTCGGAGAAGACGATGGCATCGGCATCGAGCGTGCGGACCGCGCCGGTGGAGTTGAGGTAGAGGCCGTCGAGCAGCCCGCCGAGGAAGAGCAGCAACAGCACGAGCACGGTGAGGGCGCCGCCCACCACGCCGAATCGGCCGGGACGACGGAGCAGTTCGCGGACGGCGAGCCTCATGACAGCTCGCTCCCGGTGTCGACGGTCGCCCGGATCGGCTCGATCTGCAGTACCCGTCGGATGGCCCCGAGACCGCCGATGAGGGCGAGCACCGTCAAGGCGATGACCGTGGGGATCACCGTGCCCGGCACCAACTCGACCTCGATGGCCCCGCCGGTCGTGACCGACCGCAGCGCCAGGACGAGCACGATGCCGATGGCGACGCCGGTGAGCATCACCGCGACGATCTGGACGACCAGGTTGCGGACCAGATAGCTCGACGGCGCACCGATCGCCCGCAACAGGGTGAGCGGCTTGGCCTTCTGCACGGTGAGGATCAGGAAGAAGAACGCGACCACCAGGGTCACGACCCCGAAGGCGAGGGCGAGGATGATCTGGAACGACTGGTTCACCGCGGACACGCCGGGGCTCGACTCGACGGCCTCGGTGTTGGTGAGGGCCTCGACGCCGTCGACCTCGGCGTCGATCCGGTCGGTGAGCGCGTCGACGTCGGCGTCGTCAGCGGGACGGACCGCCACCAACGACGCGAGGACCGCCCGGGCGTTCGGGTTGGCGGCTCGCTGGGCTGCCTCGAAGGTCGAGTAGTCGACGAAGAGCGTCGGGGCGACGCTCCACCGCAGGTCGTCGCCCAACCCCACGATCTCGAGTTCGGGGCCGTTCTCGCCGACGATGCGGACGACGTCGCCGATGTCGAAGCCGTCGGCCGCGTCGGCCGCGCTGGCCACGGCCTCATTGGGCGCCTCGGGCAACCGACCCTCGATCAAGGACGTGGGTGCGCCGAGGCCGTCGCCGTCGAGTGGATACCCGAACAGCACCCCGTCGACGAGTGCGCCGTCCGCCTCGACGGTGTAGGTCGCCTCGCCGATCGGCGCCGAGGCGGCGATCCCGTCGACCGCAGCGATGGCGGCGACCTGGTCGGGGAGCAGGAAGCTGCCCTCGACGTTGCGGCGGGCCTGCTCGTTGAACACGAGGACCGGTGCGTCCTGGTTGTCGACCGCCCCGATGAAGCCGGTGATCAGCCCGCCGAGCAGGGCCTGCTGGAACAGGATCAGGAACACCAACAGCCCGACCGCGCCCGAGAGCAGACCGAACCGCGCCTTCGAGCGGACGATCTCGCGGGTGGCCAGGAGCATCACCGGAACCTATCGACCGGTTCGCGGTGTCAGAGCCCTTCGGGTTTGATCTTGCGGGCGCCGACGAAGTCGCCCCGGAGCACCCGGATCACCAACTGGCCGTTGGCGAGGCTGGCTTCGACGTCGGCGCCGAAGCCCTCCGGGAGGTCGATCTCGCGTTCGAAGCCACCGAAGTCCCATTCGTCGATGAGGTACTCGCGCGGTGCGGCCGACCGCAGGTGCGACCAGAACCGAAGGGTGTCCTGGCGCAGTTCGATGTGGACGTCGCCCGGCTGTACGCACGGCATCGGTGCGATCACCACCAGCGCCTCCGGGGCCTCGTAGGCCCGCACCGGCACCCGCTGCGGGCGCATGGTGTCCTCGACGGTGACCGTGGCATCGACCACGTCGGCATGTCCGGGACGAGTCATGGCACGACCGTATCCCCGTTCGCGAAGGCCCGCGGCTCGAGACCGAGGGTTCAGCGCGGACGCACGTCCCACAGGTGATGGATCGGATCGTGGACGAGGTAGCGGGCGAACGACGCGACCGTGAACGACGCGCCGTCGGACCGGAAGCCGGTGCGTCCGGCCTCGTCGTCGGTGACCGAGTCGAACCGGTCGGCCAGGGCGGCGGCCGCGATCGTGAGTTCGGCCGCGACCGCCGCCGGCGACGTCAGGTCGTAGCGGTCGGTGACCGCCGTCTCGTCCTGGTCCCAGTTCGGGTAGTGCGGTCCGTCCTGGTCCAGCATCAGTTCGAGGCGGACCAGGTACAGGCGCAGTACGTCGCGCACGTGGCAGCCGTACTCCAGTGCCGACCAGATGTCGGGTTCGGGGCGGTCACGGACGTCGGGTCGGGCCAGCACCCGCTGCCACTCGGTGGCGTTGGACCGGATCATGTCGCCGACGTCGGGGAGGTCGACGGTCGACGTGTCGAATCCACACTCGGGGCACACCTGGTCGAGCACCCATGTCCAGTCCTTGTCGTCGGGCGGGGGTGCAGCGGGGGGTTCGCCGGTCATCGGGACAGTCTGACCGGCGGGCTGCGGGGCCGATGGTCCATCATGTGACCCATGGCACCGATCTCCAGCACCGCCGACGTCATCCGCACGCATGCCCAGGAGCGAGGTGATGAGCTCGCGATCGTCCAGCCCCGTCCCGACGCAACGGACTTCCGTCAGACCTGGGCCGAGCTCGACGTGCGGTCGAACCGCGTGGCCAACGCGCTCCGCGCCGCCGGGGTGGGTGCCGGTGACCGGGTCGCCTTCCTCGACAAGAACGGATTCGAGTACTTCGAGGTGCTCTTCGGCTGCGCCAAGCTCAACGCGGTCACCGTCAACATCAACTGGCGCCTGGCCCCGCCCGAGGCGGCGTGGATCGCGGACAACGCCCAGTCGAAGGTCTTCCTCTTCGGCAAGGAGTTCGCCGACACGATCGACAAGATCCGTGCCGACGTCCCCACGTGTTCGACCTTCGTGTGTCTCGAACCCGACGAGCGTTTCGACGACTACGAGTCGTGGTTGAGCGACGACGAGACCGACCCGGGTGTCGAGCCGTCGGCCGACGACGTCGCGTTCCAGCTCTACAGCTCGGGTACGACCGGTCTGCCCAAGGGCGTCATGCTCAGCAACGACAACCTGTTCGCGCTGCTCCCCGATGCCAGCGAGACCTGGGGCTTCAGCGCCGGCATGGTGAGCATGGTCGCCATGCCGTTGTTCCACATCGGTGGTTCGGGCTGGGCGATGGCCGGCATGTTCAACGGCGGCACATCGGTGATCGTGCGTGAGCTCGACCCGGCGGCACTGATCGATCTGATCGGCAAGGAGAAGATCACCCACGGCTTCCTGGTGCCGGCGGTGTTCCAGTTCATGTTGATGATGCCCAACGTCGACGACGGCGACTACTCGAGCCTCGAGATGCTGGTCTATGGCGCGTCGCCGATCACCGAGGAGGTGTTGGCTGCGTCGGTCACCAAGTTCGGGTGCAAGTTCGCGCAGGCCTACGGCCTCACCGAGACCACCGGTGCGATCGTGACGCTCCCGCCTGAGGACCACGACCCCCACGGTCCGAACAAGCACCGCCTGCGCTCGTGCGGCAAGGCCAACTCGAACGTCGAGCTGAAGATCGTCGATCCGGACAGCGGCGATGAGGTGGCGACCGGCGAGGTGGGCGAGATCATCGTCCGCACCAACCAGAACATGGTCGGCTACTGGCGCAACGAGCAGGGGACCAAGGACGCGTTCACCGACGACGGCTTCTTCCGCTCCGGCGACGCCGGCTACCTCGACGAGGACGGCTACCTCTACATCCACGACCGGATGAAGGACATGATCGTCTCCGGCGGCGAGAACGTGTACCCGGCCGAGGTCGAGAACGCCCTCATGAAGCACCCGGGTATCGGCGACGTCGCGGTCATCGGGGTGCCCGACGACAAGTGGGGCGAGGTCGGCAAGGCGATGGTCGTCAAGGCCGACGGCCAGGACCCCACGGCAGAGGAGATCCTCACCTTCGCCCGCGAGCAGTTGGCGGGGTTCAAGATCCCGAAGTCGGTCGACTTCATCGACGAGATCCCCCGCAACCCGACGGGCAAGATGCTCAAGAAGGACCTGCGCGCGCCGTTCTGGGAGGGGCGCGACCGACAGGTGAACTGACCCGCGGTAGCTTCTGCCGCTCATGGCGGCACAGGCGCTCCTCGGTCGTGGTGCACTGGTCGACGAGATCGTCGGCTGGACCACGCGCGACCGTCGTGCGTTCGCGCTCCTCCGCGGCCCCGCCGGGGTCGGCAAGACCGCCCTCGCCGCCGCGGTGCAGGAACACCTCGACGCCGCTGGCGTGCCCACGCACCGGGTGCGGGCCACCGAGTCGTCCCGCATGGTGCCCTTCGGCGCGCTGGCCCCGCTGCTCGCCGGGGGTCCCGAGCCGTCCGGCGGCTGGGGACACCCGGCGTCGGTGCTGACCGCCCTGATCGAGTCGGCACGCACTCGCTTCGGCGACGAGTTGGTGCTCTTCGTCGACGACGTGCCGCTGCTCGACGACGGGTCGCTCACGGCGGTGCTCCAGCTCGGCGAACACGCCGGCGTCCAGGTGGTGGCCACGGCTCGCGACGAGCACGCGGTGCCGGAGTCGTTCTCGTCGGCGGCGTCGGGAGCGACCGGGCGGACCTGGTCGGTGCAACCGCTCGACGACGAGGTCATCGCGGACATCGCCGCCGGTCTGCTCGGCCGCCGCCTGGTGCCCGCGTCGGTCGATCGTCTCTGTCACGCAGCGCGCGGCATCCCGCTCGTGGCCATCGAGCTGGTGGCCGAGGCCCGTCGACTCGGGGCGATCGAAGCGAGCCCCAGCGACCCGAACTCGGTCGTCCTCGGCGACCTCCCGCTCTCGGCCCGGCTCCGCGACCTCGTGTCCGTTCGCATCGAGCACCTCGACGCCGAGATGCGAGCAGCAACCGAGCTGGTGTCGGCCGGTCGACCGCTTCCCGTCTCGGCGGTCGACCCGGTGGTGCTCGAGCAGCTCGAGGAGGCCGCGGTGGTCGAGGTCGCCGGCGGCGCCATCGAGTTGGCCCATCCACTCATCGGCGAAGCGGTGCGCGAGACGACGCCGCCCACGCGCTGGGCGCGACGCATGGGCGAGGCGGCTGCGATCTGGGCGGCGTTGCCGTCGACGGCGGACACCGTCCTGCGCACCGTGGTCATGCGGCGGGCGGCGGGCGAGGCCGTCGCCGAGGGTGACGTCCTGGCCGCGGCCCGCCGTGGGCTCGAGCTGCTCGACCATCGGCTGGTCATCGAGCTGCTGTCGCCTCTGGCGGACGATCGGCACCACGAGGCGCTCGTGCTCCGGGGCACAGCGCGCTCGGCGATCGGCGACGCGACGGCGGCCGGTGACCTCCGTATCGCGGTCGACACCGCTCCGGACGACACTGCGCTGGCCCGGGCGGCCCAGCGGCTGGCGCTCGAACTCGGGACCCGACGGCACGACGCGGTGGCGGCGGCCGAGGCGGCGAGCAAGGCGTTCCATCTGGTGGCCGACGAGGCACCCCGGCGGTTCCTGCAGGCCGAGGTCCGCAAGTGGGAGCTGCTCAGCGGCGGTGCCGCCGGGGACGACGTGCCCTCGGCCGATCCGGCGGCGCGCCTCAACGAATGTGCCGTCGGCGCGGTGGTGGCTGCGATGTCCGGGCGCCTCGACGAGGCCGACCAGCTGACCGCCGAGGGCATCCCGTTGGCCCGCGGGCTCCGCGACGTCCTCACCTACGGCGAGGAGCTGTTGCAGCTCAGCCGGATCCTCGCCATCGGCTTCCGGGGCGACGCCGGGGCGATGCTCCGGGCCATCGACGACGCGCGGGAGAGCGCCCAGCTGAGCGGCCGTGGCCGCGACGCCGAGGGGTTGTGGGCGTTCCTCGAAGCGTCAGCCCACTACTCGGCCGGTGCCTTCGAAGCCGCCGAAGCCGCCGCCGTCGCCGCGATCCGCGGGCTGGTCGAGCGCGACTTCATCGGGCTCGAACCGGCGGCACGTGGCGTGCTCGCCGGGGCCCTCGCCCGCCTCGGACGTCGTTCCGACGCCCGGAGCGAACTCGACGCCCTGCCCGAGTCGGTGCGGACCGACCAACGAGCAGCGCTGCTGGTCGCGCGGGCCGAGGCTGCGTTGGCCGAGGCCGAGGGCCGGTCGGCCGAGGCCATCGCGTTGCTCGTCGAGGCCGCTCGCGCCGGCATCGACGGGGGCTTCGGGGCCATGGCCGCGGTCACGGCGCACGATGCGGTCCGCTTCGGCGGTGCCGGAGCGGTCGTCTCGCTGCTCGAAGAAGTGGCGTCGTCGGCCGATGGCGAGTTCTTCGCGCTGCTGGCGTCGCACGCACGAGGTGTGGTGGAGGGCGACGCCGACCGCATCGATGCCGTGGCCCGGCGCCTCGCCGACCTGAAGCTGGTCGGCGCCGCCGCCGAGGCGAGTGACGACCTGGCCGGAGTCCTGCGAGGGGCACGATCACCCGGCGCGGCCGAGGCCGAACGCCGGGCGATCATGCTCCGCTCGATGGTTCCCGCCACCGAAGTCGTTGCGCTGACGCAACGGGAGTTGGAGGTCGCACGGGCGGCGGCCGGGCGTCGTCGGAGCCGGGAGATCGCCGACGATCTCGGACTCTCGGTCCGCACCGTGGACAACCACCTGCGCGCCGTCTACCGAAAGCTGGGGATCGGCGGCCGCGACGAACTGGACGAGGCGCTGCGCGACGTGGGGCTCAGTCCCGGCAGTTGACCTCGCCGTCGTCGTAGACGGCGATGACGGTCTCGTCGTCGTCGACCACGCCGTTGGCGATCATGCAGTCCATGATCCCGCCGTCCTCGGCGGAGCCCTCGTCGAGGAAGATCTTGACGGTCTTGTCGTCGACCATCTCGTAGTCGTCGAAGCCCATGGCGCTCTTCATGGCCGACGCCTTGGTCTCGAGACCGGTGGCGTCGAGCACGTCGCCGATGTCGTCGGCCTCGGCGAGGGCATCGGTGTCGAAGTCGCTCGCGTCGACGTCGTTCGGGTCGATCTCGATGTCGCCGACCGGGGTCTCGACCGTCGTGGAGTCGTCGTCGTCACCGCAGGCGGCGAAGACGAGCAGGAGTGATGCGGCCGTGGCGACCGTGGTCCGTCGGATGCTCATGTCCACGACGGTACGAACGGCGTCGGCGGAGCGTCCTGAGCAATTGCTACCTAGACGTCCCGGGGTGGGGATGCCGATGCGAGGATCCCGGGGCGGGGCGACGCCGGGGGCGAGGCCGCCGGCGTCGTCTCCTCACGACCCCGTGGCGCTCACCCGAGTTCGGGCAGCGGCGGTTCCTGAGCCGCCAGACGGGCCTTCGCCGCACGCATGTTGGTCCGACGCTTCCAGAACTTCTGCTTCCAGTGGCGGTACTCGCGTCCGGGGTTGGCTGTCGTTGCGCTCGTCGCTGCGATCGTCGTCTCCTTCGGGTCGATGTCGACCCTGGTGTGGTGCGGTCTGGGCGGCACCAGTTCTTCGCCGAGTTCGGTGTCGGCATGGGCAAGCATCTCGTGGGTCCGGTGTCGGGCCCTGCGATTCTCTGCCCGGCGTTGTTCCTTGTTGGGTGCCGGGTGGGCCGCGCTGGGGGCGGCTTGCTTGGACGAACGATGGCGGTTTGACATGGCGCTCCTCGTCGTATGAGGGACGCCGGAGCGACCCGGCGCCCGGTTGTGGTCGACCGTCCCGGATGACCCGGTCCGGCCACGAGCCGATCCTATGACCTGAACGCGGAGCGTGCTGGGCGGGTGCGTCGCGGTGGCGCCGTGCCCGACAATGGCCCGCCTCCACCACCGCCCGTCTCCACTACCGTCGGCGCGGTGCTCGACCTGCGCCGAATCCGTTCCGAACCCGATGTCGTGCGCGCGGGGCTGGCCCGCCGAGGGGCTGACCTGGCTGCGCTCGACACCGTCCTCGACCTCGACGAGCGGCTCCGCACGGTCACGACCGAGCGCGACGACCGCCGTGCCCGGGTCAACGCCATGTCGAAGCAGATCGGCGAGCTGTTCAAGGCCGGCGAGCGTGACCAGGCCGAGGCCCTGAAGGGCGAGTCGAAGGCCCTCGGCGACGAGGAGAAGGAGTTGGCCGCGGCCGCCGACGAGATCGACGCCGCCATCCGCGAGACGCTCCTGCGGATCCCCAACCTCCCCTCGCCCGACGCCCCGGACGGCACGACCGAGGACGACAACGTGGTGCTGCGCAGCCACGGGCCCGGCCCGGAGACCTTCGCCGACCACCAGCGCGTGCCCCACTGGGACATCGGCGCCGACCTCGGGATCATCGACGGCGAACGGGCCGTGAAGATCAGCGGCTCGATGTTCACGATGTACCGCGGTTGGGGCGCTCGCTTGCTCCGAGCGATGATCGGACACAGCCTCGACAGCAGCGCCGACGAGTCGTTGGGCGCCGTGTGGGAGGAGATCCGTCCGCCGACCCTGGTCAAGACCGAGACCATGATCGGGACCGGCCACCTCCCCAAGTTCGAGGAGGAGGCGTATCACGTCGAGCGCGACGACCTCTGGACGATCCCCACCGCGGAGGTCCCGCTCACGTCGATGGCCGCCGGCGAGGTGCTCGACCACGACGACCTGCCGATGCGCTTCACCGCCTACACGTCGTGCTTCCGTCGTGAGGCGGGAGCAGCGGGCCGCGACACCCGCGGGCTGCTGCGGTCGCACGAGTTCGACAAGGTCGAGCTCATGGCCTACGCCGACGGCGAGGCGATGGCCATCGCGCTCCAGGAGGAGGTCCTGGCCCGCAGCGAGCGGATCCTCCAGGAGTTCGGTCTCAGCTACCGGATCCTCGACCTCTGCGCCGGCGATCTCGGAGGCTCGGCCGCCCGCACCTGGGACATCGAGGCCTACGCGCCCGGCGTCGGCGAGTGGCTCGAGGTCAGCTCGGTCAGTTGGTTCCGTGACTATCAGGCCCGTCGCGCCGGCGTCCGGTGGAAGCAGGCCGGCGAGAAGGGCACCAACATCTGCCACACGGTCAACGGATCGGCCATGGGTTGGCCGCGCACCGTGGCCGCCGTGCTCGAGACCCACCGCCAGCCCGACGGTTCGGTCGCCATCCCCGACGTCCTCCAGCCCCGCCTCGGCGGTGCCACCCACATCCCGGCACCGTGATGCAGGAGACGGGGACCCCGCTGTGGACGCCGTCGCCCGAGCGGGTCGAGACGACGCGGATGGCCGGCCTGCTGGCACGCTTCGGCGTCGACGACTACCCGGCGCTGCACCGGGTGTCGGTCGACGAACCCGAACGGTTCTGGGGCGCGCTGTGGGACGAGTGCGGCCTGGTCGGCGATCGTGGTGACCGGGTCATCGATCCGGGGGCGTCGATGCCCGAGGCTCGCTTCTTCCCCGATGCCCGGCTGAGCATCGTGGAACACGTCGTGCGTCACACCGGTGCGGAACCGGCGATCGTGGCCGTCGACGAGCAGGGCACGACGACCATCTCGTGGGACGACCTGGCCGTCGAGGTCGGGGCGATGGCTGCGGCCCTCGCTGCCGACGGCGTCACCGAAGGTGACCGTGTCGCGATCTGGTTGCCGAACGGGATCGAGGCGGTCGTCGCCATGCTCGGCGCCGCAGCTCTCGGTGCGGTCTTCTCGTCGACGAGCCCCGATTTCGGCGCGGCCGGCGTGCTCGACCGCTTCGGGCAGATCGAGCCCTCCGTGTTGTTCGCCGTCGACGGCTACGACTACGGCGGCAGGCACTTCGATCGCCGCGACGTGAAGGCCGAGATCGTCGCCGGTCTGGCGACGCTGACCCGCACGGTCACACTCGGCGACGACTACGACGCCTACCTGCGCCCGCACCGTGGAACCCCGGTGCCGATCGAGCGCCGGCCCTTCGACCACCCCTGGTATGTGTTGTTCTCGAGCGGCACCACCGGCAAGCCGAAGTGCATCGTGCACGCCACCGGCCGGGTCCTGCTCCAACACGCCAAGGAGCACCAGTTCCACAGCGACCTCTCGCCCGGCGACCGTCTGCTCTACGTCACCACGTGCGGGTGGATGATGTGGAACTGGCTCGTCTCGGCGCTGGCCTCGGGCGTCACCATCGTGTGCGTCGACGGCAACGTCGTGCACCCGAGCCCGGCACGGTTGTGGGAGTTGGTCGACGAGCACGGCGTGGACTTCCTGGGTGTCGGTGCGAAGTACCTCGACGCGCTGGCCAACCAGGGGTACTCGCCGATGGCCCACCATGACCTGACGTCGCTCGAGACGCTGGCCTCGACGGGCTCGCCGCTGAGCCCGGAGCGCTTCGCCTGGGTCTACGACGCAGTCAAGGCCGACCTGCACCTCGCCTCGATCAGCGGCGGCACCGATCTGTGCGGCTGCTTCGTGTTGGGCGATCCCACGTCGGC
>JBFIHN010000012.1:0-18307 GCA_041601775.1 Acidimicrobiales bacterium | reverse complement strand
GGGTCGTAGGCGATGCCGGCGAGCACGGTGCCGGTGACGGTTGCGAGGGTGTCCATGATCAGCTGTCTTCCTCGTTCGCGCCATCAGTGTCCGAGTAGTCCAACGATTCGACGTACCGGGCGATCGACTCGATCATCTCTTCGGACAGCATGCCGCCGGCCGTCGGGTAGATGCCGTCCTCGACCTCATCGGTGTTCGGGTTCACGCCGAAGCCCGGCATCATGCCGTCGCCCGACAGCCCGTTGTTGCCGTAGGCGACGCCGCGCTCGGCGCCGTTGGTCAAGAACTCGACCAGGCCCTCGACCGCTGCGAACTGGCGGGGGATGATGCCCTCGAGGCGGGGGCCGTAGCCGCCGGCGCCGTCGGGGTAGTCGACGTAGTCGGCGACGTCGGCGCCCTCGGGGAGGATCTTGCCCTCGCCCTGGCTGATCGACCACCCACGGGTGTGGCAACGGCCGCAGGCGTAGGCGCCTCCGGCGAAGCCGCTGTCGCGACCCAGGTTGAAGAGCGCCTCACCCGTCTCGAGCGACGTGTAGTCGATCTGACCGGGGCTCGAGAGATCGAGCGCCGCGACGAGTTCGCCCTCGACGCTCGAGATCGACTCTTCCGAGGTGACCTGGATCGACTCGAGGTAGTCGATGATGTTCTCGATCTCCTGCTCGGTCCGCGGACCGCCACCGGCGGCACCCCATGCGGGCATCGGGGAGTAGGCACGGCCGTAGTCGAGGATGAACTTCACCTCGTCACGGTCGTAGCGGAGCATGACGGTGTCGAGGGCGGGGGCCTTCCACTCGACCTGGGCGACGAACTCGCTGTCGTCGTCGAGGATGGTGAACGGGGCGACGCCGCCGACGCCTTCGGGGCCGTGGCAGTCGCCGCACGCCGAACCGGCGACGTACTGCTCTTCGCCGCGGGTGATGAACACCCGGTCGTACTCTTCGATCGCGCCCTCTTGACGGCCGGGCTCGGCCAGCCAGTAGGCCGGGAGGCCGATGCCGACGATGGCCAGCGTGAGCAGGCCGAAGGTGAGCGTGCGGTCGAGCTTGGTGGTCTCGAGCTCTTCGTCGGCGAGGTAGGGCTTGAGGTTGGCCGCGAGTTCGATCTCGGAGCCGACCTCTTCGCGTCCCGCACGGACGTTGAACGCCGCGTAGACGATGAAGCCCGCGACGAGGGTCAGCGCGATCACGGTGCCGACCGCTTGCACGGTGCTCGCGGCGATCAGGAGGGAGGACATCTCAGTCATGGTGTTGTTTCTCTGCTCCGGTCAGTGCGAGCTCTGGCCGCCGCAATGGGGGCCTTCGGCCTCTTGGCCGGTCGTGTTGGTACCGATCGGCGGGCCGAGGATGACGGTTCCGGTGTCGACGGTGAGGACGCCACCGGAGACCTCCATGGCGAAGCGGTCGAGGCCACGAGGGGCGGGGCCGCCCTTCTTCTCGCCCACCTGGTTGTACTGCGAACCGTGGCACTGGCACTCGAACCACTGCGAGGTGGCGCATTCGGGGACACGGCAGCCGAGGTGCACGCACTTCTGGTAGAGCGCGACGACCCCGGCCTCCATCCCGGCCAGCTCCTGCGGGGAGTACACGTTGCGTGCCTTCTCGAGCGCAGCACTCGGGTACTCGGTGATCCACATGCGGCCTTCGGGCTTGTAGAGGAAGCCGTTGTTGCCGCGGATCTCGGTGATGATCTCGTCGACGTTGCCGACACGGATGGCCGAGCCGAAGCCCTCGCCGCCCTTGGGCCACAGGAAGGCGATGCAGGCCGCACCGAAGCCGGAGAGGCCGACGACGAAGAAGCCGGTGATCGAGCGGTTGAGGAACTGGCGGCGGGTGGCACCGAGGGTGTCGGGGTCCGGCGGGACCCACGCCGTGGGCGCTGCGGAACCGGCGGTGACCAGTTCCTTGCCGGCTTCTCGGCGGTCCAGCTTGGCAGCGAGTTCGAGTTCCTTGCCGGTGGCCGTCGCCTTGCCCTCTTCGCGAGCCGACAAGGGCGTCGTGCCCGCGTCGCGGCTCCGGGTCTCGCGTGACAGCGCACCGATGGCCTTGGTCGTCTCGTTGCGGCGGGCTGCTGCGAGCAGCACCACGGCACCGAGGACGACGAAACCGACGACGGCGATGGCGATGATGGTGGAGGTATCCATGGGCCTATCGAACCTTTCGATTCTTGTCGCTCACAGTTCGAAGAAGAGGCCGACGTTCCAGGGGAACACGAAGTTGAAGCCGGGGCCTCGGAAGAACGAACCGATGATCACGAGGACCGCCCAGAACATCAAGAAGATGGTGAACAGGGAGATCACGAACTTGCGATCGTTGGGCTTGTTCGAGGGATTGCGGTCGATGTAGGGCGCCAGGATCAGGGCGAACATGCCCATCCCCGGGATGGTCACACCGGCGACCATGGGGTGGAACATCGTGAGGAGTTCCTGGAGACCGAGGAAGTACCACGGCGCCTTCGACGGGTTCGGGGTGGCGTTGAAGTTGGCCAGCTCGAGCAGCGGTGCGTTGACGAAGATCGAGAAGATCAGCGTGAAGGCGGTGATGATGAGGGCGGCCACGAACTCGACGACCAACAGGTGGGGCCACACGTGGACCTTGTCCAGCGGGGTGGCGCGCACGTCCTGGATCGAGCCCGACTTCACGACGGTCAGCAGGCGCTGGGTGTGTCCGCCGGGCCCGGTCGGGACCGGGCCACCCGTGTCGGCCACGGCAGCAGCCGCGGCAGGTGCCGTGGCGACGGCGGTGCCACCGCCACCGGCCGGGGCGTCGCCACCGGCCGAGCCACCGCTCGCGGCGGCCTTGGCGGCCTTCGAGCGCTCGAGCAGGTGGGCAGGGATCTTCGAGGCGGCAGCAGCCTGTTCCGGCGTCTGCTCGTCGCCGCCGGCGGCATCGGACGCGCCACCACCGGCTTCGGCTTCGGCCTTCTTGCGGGCCTCTTCGGCTCGCTTGCGAAGGTGTTCGGGGATCTCAGTCATGCGTCTTCGTCTCCCTCAGCCTACAGAGGCCCTGAGATGCCGCCGTCCTTGCGCACCCGCCAGAAGTGGATCGCCATGAAGATGACGATCACGAACGGGAGCATCAAGACGTGGAGCACATACCAGCGCAACAACGTGTCGGAACCGATCTCGACGCCGCCCAGGAGGACGAAGCGGACCTGGTCACCGAACACGGGGGTGTAACCCATCATGTTCGTTCCGACGGTCACGGCCCAGAGGGCCAACTGGTCCCAGGGCAGGAGGTAGCCGGTGAACGACAGGAGCAAGGTGAGGGTGAGCAGGATCACACCGATCACCCAGTTGAACTCACGGGGCGGCTTGTAGGCCCCGTGGTAGAAGACGCGGGCCATGTGCAAGAAGACCGACAGCACCATGAGGTGCGCGGCCCATCGGTGCATGTTGCGGACCAGGAGTCCGAACGTCACGCCGGTCTGGAGGTTGTAGATGTCGTCCCACGCCTGGGCGGCGGTGGGGCGGTAGAAGAACATCAAGAAGATGCCCGTCACCGTCAGCAGGATGAAGAGGAAGAACGACAGGCCGCCGAGGCAGAGCGTGTAGCTCACCTTGACGGCGTGACGCTTCACCTTCACCGGGTGCAGGTGGTAGAGCACCGAGTTCATCACCACGTAGGAACGGTTACGCGGCGAGTCGGTGTAGCCCTTGCGGAAGATGGACCCGGGCCGGAAGATCGAGTTCCACGCCTGGGAGGACTGCACGTTGTCGGGCAGGTCCTTCATCGTCTTGCCGATGCGTTCGCCCATCGACGGCTTGTCTTCTGTGGTGGTGGCCACGCAGGTACTCCTTGACCGTTCTTCTCAGCCCAACCGCATCCCATAGCCGTAGCCATGGGTCGGTGTGCGTTGATGGGGATCGCCGGCCGCGCCCGGATCACCGAGCTTGCCGAGGATGATGACGCCGGTCGGACACCGGTCGACGCACAGGGCGCAACGGGTGCAGACGTCGTCATCGATGGTGAAGATCACATGGTCGCTGGGATCGAGTCCCGGCTGTTCGGTGCCGATCGCCGATTCGATCGCCCCTGGCTGCACCATGTGGATGCACTTCCAGGGACAGATGTCGACACAGCCCTCGCACATGATGCACTCGGACTGGTCGATGTGGATGAACTGCTTCGGCTTGACCGCGGCAGCCAGCCACGACGCGTCGACCTCCTGGAGGACGTAGTCGCCGCGGAACTCCGGGAGCGGCGGATTGGCGTCGATCTTGGCCATCTCAGCCCTTCCTCACGAGAGGACGGCCGTAGCTCGACGTCGGCACGACGGCCGCGGCGGCATCGGCCTTCTTGGCCCGGTCGTTCCACCAGGCCCACATGGCGATGAGACCGGCGAGGCCGACCACATAGATCAAGACGGCGATGATGTCCTTGAGGTGCAGGTAGTTGATGGTGAGGGGGAGCCAGCCACCCTCGGCCTCGGGGCGCAGGATCTCGCCGGGGCCCCAGACGGTCTTCGACGAGCTCCAGTCCCAGCCGGCCTCGGCGAGCGTCAGCCACTGGTGCGGGATGACCCCGTACCACCAGAAGAACATGAAGAAGGCGAAGGCCGCTGCGGCCATGGCCTCACCCCAGGTGAGGCGGGCATCGGGCGCACGGCGCTTGCCCACGGCCACGACCACGGCAATGCCAGCAATGCCGACGAACAGTGAGCTGAGAAGGGCAACCACGGCGATTCAGGACCTCGTGAAATCGATCACAATGTGCTGGGATGCGGACTCGGACAGGACCGTATCCACGCCCGATGGTCTACCACCTGCCCCCGAGGCGGCACACATCGGCCGGGATCGTGGCGTCGCTCGGTCGCGACCGGCTCGTCGCTTGGCTGCGAGGGCACCCCATTGCCTATTCTCTCGCCGTTCACCCCCGTGCCTGGGAGGCATGTTGACCGAGATCCCCGATCACCTCCTCGAGCGCTCCCGCGCGCGCCGCGCCGCCATGGGCGGCGGCGACAGCGGCGGCGACAGCGCCAGCAGCGGCGGCGGTGACAGCGCCTCGTCATCCGCACCGGCCAAGGCCGCGGCGTCCGCCCCGGTCGCTGCGTCGATGCCCGCGCACCCTGCGCCGGTCGAGGAAGCACCCGCTCCCCCACCGTCGCCGATGGTGCAGGCCTACAACAACCGCCGCAAGATCCCGTTCTGGGCGATGCCGGTCCTGGCCATCATCCCCGTGTGGGCCTACGTCTTCGTCGGCACCCTCGATCCGCCGCCCGAGGGCGACGGCCCCGTGGTGCTGGGCGAAGAGCTCTACGCCAGCGGTTGTGCTGCGTGTCACGGCGGCGCCGGTGGCGGTGGCGTCGGTCCGGCGTTCACCAACGGTGCCGTCTACGAGACGTGGCCCCGCTTCGAGGACCACTTCGAGTGGGTCCGTCTCGGCTCGACCGGGTGGCTCGCCGAGAAGGGCGACACCTACGGCGCCAACGACAAGCCGGTGAACAGCGGCATGCCCGGCTTCACCCAGGAGTCGCTGCCCGACGCCGATCTGATCTACATCCTCCTCCACGAGCGTGAGCTCGGGGGCGAGAACCCCGACCCCGCCGATCAGGTCCGCCTCGAGGTCGTGGCCGAGGTCTTGTTCGAGAACCCGGGCATGACCCTCGAAGAGGCCATCGCCATGGCCGAGGAAGAGGGTCTGTTCGAGGTCGCTGCCGAGGCCGGCTGAACCCAACCCCGATCTGCGACGACGGCCCCGCTTCGGCGGGGCCGTTTCGCGTCCGGGCAGCGTCCCGGCAGCGAGCGGTCAGTCGTCCGTCGATGCGGTGTCGTCGGAACCGGTGTCGTCGGAGGCGGTGTCGTCGGAGCCCGTGTCGGGCACGGCGGGAGCCTCGCCACCGGCCCGGGCGACGACGGCAGCCTGCATGGCGGCGATCTCGGCCGGGTCGTCGGGCTGGGCCTCGGCGTCGTGGCGGACCTTGAAGAGGATCCACAGACCCACGGGGACCATGGCCAGGCCCATGAACTGCGCCCCGGTCATCCCGAGGACCCGTTCGTCGTTGGTGCGCACGACGTCGGTCGCGAAGCGGCCGATGCCATACCAGATGCAGAACATCCCGACGAGGGTGCCGGGCGGGAGGACCCGACCGGCCCGTCGAGCCAGGGCCTGGACCAGGTAGAGGATCCCGAACAGCACCACGAGGTGCAAGAACTCATAGAGCGCGGTGTTGTGGAAGGTCATCCCCTCGACGAGCGGGACGTCGCCGATGAAGTCCTCCTGCGTGCTCCCTCCCTCATAGGTGGTGCCCAGGAAGAAGTCCGTGCTCCGACCGAAGTGCTCGCCGACCGAGTAGCAACCGATGCGGCCGATGGCGAGACCGATGGTCAAGCCATAGGCGTAGCCGTCGAGGATCCGCCAGCGCAGCTTCGGACTCCAGGTCCGGAACGTCGGGAACCCGAAGAGGATCGCGGCGATGAACCCGCCGGAGAACTGGATCCCGCCCTCCCACACGGCGATCACGTCGATGGGCGAGTCGATCTGGTCGAGATGGGAGAACACCCAGGTGACGCGCGATCCGACGAGGCCGGCGACGACCATGCGGGTGGCCAGTCGGTAGGTCTCCTCGCGGGGAACACCCCACTTCTCGACCTGGCGGGCGGCGATCCAGGCGCCGAGCAACACGCCGATCGCCACCATCGTCCCGAAGGTTCGGATCGTGAGGATCCCGACGGAGAAGTCGGGAAAGGTCTCGTACGGGATGCCGGCGAGCACTGGAGTGGACACGGCGTCATTCTGCTCTCTGTCAGGGAGGTGGTTGGTATCAGTGACGCCTCAGGTGGCGTCCCAGAGGCGGCGGTGGAACCGGATGCGCTCGGCGTCGGGCTCGATGCCGTAGGCAGCGAAGAACGGAACCCCCCAGCCCTCGCCGAAGTTCCATTCGAGACTCCACGAGGCAACCGCGAGGTCGGCCCAGCGGTCGGCGACGCCGGCGCTGCCCACGTCGACGTGGGCCACGAAGCGCCCCCGGGCGTCCACGAGCGTGTTCGGCGCACACGCGTCGCCGTGGCACACGACGAGGCGGTCGACCGGCGGCACCGGTCCCAGGTCCGGGGTGCCGTGTCCGTCCAGGCGCGCCTCGACCGACCAGTCGAAGGGACACTCGGCGACCGGCACCGCATCGTGGAAGCGCCGCAGTCCGGCACCGATCGCCCGCACCGCCGGCTCGGGGTCGGCGGTCCAGCGCGGGTCGACGGCAGACCAGCCCGAAACCGCGGTCGTCACGAGCCACTCGCCGGCGGGGTCACTCCCCCGGTCGACGACCGCGGGCACCGGGGTGTGGGGGGCGAGCCACCGCAGCCGCTCGGCCTCGGCCGCCAGATCGGTGGCCCCCGGAGGCTGCCACTTCACGTAGACGTCGGCCGTGGCCCCGACGCGGAAGGTGATGCCCCCGAGTTGGTTCTGCCACACGGCGACCACTGGGCGCTCACCGGCGATGGTCGCGACCGCGGCCGGTACCGGCACCGGTCCCGGCGGTGGACCGGCCAGCGTCATGTCGGGTCGTGCCACCCGCCGACGTCCGCGGCCAGCCGGTCGGCCGACGAGGGCCCCCAGGTCCCGGCGTCATGGAGTTCGACCGGCGGGTGGTCGGTCAAGACGTCGTCGACGATGCGCCACTGCTGGTCGATGCCGTCCTCGCGCGCGAAGCGCCGAGCGTCGCCGACCATGGCGTCCTCGAGGAGACGTTGGTACGCCTCGCGGCGCTTGCCCCCGTCGTCGCTGAAGGACATGTCGAGGTCGGCACTCTCGGCGACGAGGTCGTCACCGGGCCGCTTGACCTGGAGCCCGACGGTCACGCCGGCGTCGCGGTTCAGCCGGAACAGGACGTGGTTGGGGTGGGGCGGACGGCTCCCCTCCGGGGCGAACAGCAACCGGGGCGGGGCGTTGAACTCGACCACTGCCTCGGTCTGGGTGACGGGGAGCCCCTTTCCGGTCCGGATCAGCCAGGGCACGCCGGCCCACCGCCACGAGTCGATCTCGAACCGCGTGGCGACGAAGGTCTCGGTGTCGCTGCCGGGCTGCACGCCGGGCTCGTCGACGTAGCCGCGGTACTGCCCGCGCACGAGTCGGTCGCTGTGGAGGGTCTCGATCTGGCGGAACAGCTTCACCTTCTCGTCGCGCAGCGAGCGGGCGTCGGCGCCGGCCGGTGGCTCCATGGCGAGGAACGCCACGATCTGGAGCAGATGGTTCTGGACCACGTCCTTGAGGGCGCCGACCGAGTCGTAGAACGTGCCGCGACCCTCGACGCCGAAGTCCTCGGCCATGGTGATCTGCACCGACTGGATGAAGTTCCGGTTCCAGACCGGTTCGAGGAGCGAGTTGGCGAACCTGAACACGAGCAGGTTCTCGATCGCCTCCTTCCCGAGGAAGTGGTCGATGCGGAACACGCGTTCCTCCGGGAAGACCTGGTGGATGACGTCGTCGAGTTCGGTGGCCGAGGCGCGGTCGCGGCCGAACGGCTTCTCGACCACCACCCGGCCGTTGTCGTGGAGGCCGACCCGAGCGAGCCCCTGGACCACGTCGTCGAAGAGGGACGGCGGGATCGCCAAGTAGAAGATCGGCGCGTCGATGTCGCCGAGCACCTGTGCGAGGCGGTCGAACGTGTCGGCATCGCGATAGTCGCCGGCCACGTAGTGCGATCGGTCGCACAACGCCGTGAGCGCGTCATCGTCGACGTCGTCGACCCGTTCGCCGACTGCGGTGCGGATGCGCTCGCGGAGTTCGTCGTCGGTCCACGCCGACGACGAGACCCCGACCACGGGGACCTCGGCGGCGAGCGAGCCGTCGACCACCATCTGGTAGAGCGCGGGGAACAGCTTCTTGCGGGCCAGGTCGCCGGTGGCCCCGAAGAGGACGACGGCGTCGTTGGCGGTCACGAGCCGTCCGCTCTCCGCACGACGGCGTGGCCACCGAACTGCTCACGCAACGCTGCGACGGCCTTCATCGCCAGCGAGTCGGGCTGCTGCGACTCGAAGCGGGCGAAGAGCGCCGCGGCGATCGCCGGGACCGGGACGCCGGCGTCGATCGCGGCCTCGACCGTCCATCGTCCCTCGCCCGAGTCCGGGGCGACGTCGTCGAGGTCGGCGAACTCCGGATGGACGTCGAGGGCTCGGACGAAGAGGTCGAGCATCCACGACCGGATGACCGATCCCTCCTGCCAGGAGCGCATGGTCGCCGGTACGTCGATGGCGAGGTCGGTCCGGGCCAGCAACTCGTACCCCTCGGCGAAGGCCTGCATCACCGCGTACTCGATGCCGTTGTGGACCATCTTCGTGAAGTGGCCCGAGCCGACGGGGCCCACATGGGCCAGACCCCTGCCGTCGGAGGCGACCGGCGCGAGCGTCTCGAGCGCCGGCCAGATCCGGGCCACGTCGGCGTCGGACCCACCGACCATCAACGCATACCCGTTCTCGAGGCCCCACACCCCGCCGGAGACGCCGGCGTCGACGAAGCCGATACCGACGTCGGCGAACGCCGCACCGTGACCGATCGACTCGGTCCAACGGGTGTTGCCCCCGTTGACGACGAGGTCACCGGCGTCGAGCACCGCGACGAGCTGCACGATCGTCTCGTCGGTCGGCGTCCCGGCCGGGACCATCACCCACACGGCGCGCGGCGGCGCGAGCGCATCGCGCAGACCTTCGAGGGTGGCCACGTCGGTCGCGTCGCTGAACGGGTCGTAGCCGACCACCTCGTGCCCACCGCCCCGCAGCCGTGCGGCCATGTTGGCGCCCATCCGTCCGAGTCCGATCATCCCGATCTGCACGGGTCCACCCTATGGAGCGACGTTGGCAATCGGGGTCGGTCGCGGCATGGTGGAAGATGCACCAGTCTCGGGACAGGAGTCGCCCATGTCAGCCGTTGCCACCCCCTTCGCCAAGGGCGATCCGGTGATCTACCCCCAGCACGGTGCGGGCAGGATCGTCGACGTCGTCACGAAGACGGTGGGTGACGTCGAGCGGGACTACTTCGTGGTCGACCTCGAACTGCAGGAGTTGCGGGTGTGGGTGCCGGTCGACGAGGCCGAGGAGATCGGCGTCCGTGAGCCGACCGCCGAGGACGAGCTCGAGGACCTCTTCGCCCTGCTCTCGGACCACGACATCCGCCTGCCGTCGAACTTCTCGCGCCGCATGAAGAACAACCAGCGGCGGATGAACGACGGCGACGTCTGGCAGTTGGCCGAGGTCGTCCGCAATCTCGCGGTGCGCCGAGACCGCAAGCACCTGTCGCCGTCCGAGAAGACGCTCTACCTCCACGCTCGCGGGCTGCTCGTCGCCGAACTCGCGCTGTCGATGCGCGTCTCGACGGAGAAGGCCGAGGCCGCGCTCGACGAGCGTCTTCCCGAGGTCATCGACGACGAGGACGAGTAGCCCTCGCCGCCGATGCCCTTCGGCAGTGGATCAGGACCTGCTCCGCGTCAGCGCACCGACGCCGGCCCGTCGCCCTCGAAGACGACCTTCTCCGGGTCCCACGGGTCGGTGCCCTGGCCGCGCTCGATGATGTCGATCGTCCGGCCGACGACCTTGATCAACGCATAGCTGGTGTTGTCGGTCTCGTCGGTCTCCAGGATGGCGTTCGCGGCGTCGACGGTCGACCGGATCACGTACAGGCCGTCACCCTTCCCGTCGAACTCCACGTACTGCCCGGGGCGCTGCCAGCGGTAGACGTCGCCCCAACCGCTGGTGAGCCCGAGGAGCCCGTCCTTCGGGTCCATGCAGTTGCCGGTGGGCGAGTCGCCCTCACCGAAGTCGCCGCGCACGGCCTGGTCGAAGGCGAACCAGTCGCCGAAGAGCTGGTCGGCGGGACAGAAGCCCGACTTGGTGCCGGAGCCGAACTTCGCCAGCTCCCCTGTCTCGGTGTCGAGCACGTCGAACCCCTCGTAGGTGAGGATGTTCTCGTCGTGGAAGTGGGCGTGCGTGGTGTGGAAGATGTACTGGCCCGCTTCCCGTACCTCCTCGGAACCGTCGGACTGGTGGATCGTCTGGAAGATCGGCCCACGGAGGTATGCGGGATCGGCGGTGCCGTCGACCATGTCCTCGATGAAGGTGAACCGCATGTCGAAGGGTCCGGGGCCGACGTTCATCGGTCCGCTGGTGAGGCGGAGGCAGTCCACCGCACCCGAACCGCCGACCTCGACCGGCGCGGCCTCGTCCTGGGTGCACGAGTAGAGGGAGTGGCCGCCGACCGACGCACCCGGGTTGGCGACGTCAGGCGGGTACGACCCGTTTGGCGTCACCGGCGCCGTGAAGCCGAACTCGTACGGAGGAACGACCTGCAGGTTCGGGAGCATGGCCACGCGGCCGGCGGGCACGGGCTCGAGCGCCTGCTCGAGCTTGGCCCGCATCCGGAACGCTGCGTCCTCCACCGTCTGGGGAAGCACCCGGACCGAGTACGCACCAGCCGCGGGCTCGGCGAGGAACACCTCCGCGTTGAACTGGTTCTGGTTCGACGTCGACGCGACCACCGCGCCCGCCGGATCGAGGATCTGGACCACGAAGGTGTCCTCGCGGCTCGGCGTGTCGATGGCGACGCGGAGTCGGGCACCGGACGCAGCGAGCTCGAGCGGATACTCGAAGCACGGGCCGAGCACGTCGCACAGGCTGGCGTCGACGACGGTCCCGCTCTCGACGAAGGCCCCGTTCCAGAACACGCCGTCGTCGGGGTGGAGCCCGACGGGACCCGACGCCTGTTCCAGGCGAGGCATGGCAGCAGACGAGGGCTCCGCACCGTCGTCGACGCTGGGGCCCGACACGACGGAGCGAGCAGGAAGCCCCGGCCGAGACGTCTCCGTCGGGCCGGGAGGGATGTCGTCCGGGCCGAGGGCGGTGCCGTCGTCGACGGTGCGCGCCGCCAGTGCCGGTGTCGGGGGGTCTGTCGGGTCGGGCGATGAGGAGGCGCTCGACGCCCCCTCTCCATCGCTGGCGGTCAGGAGGAGCGCTGCTCCCAGCAGCGCGGGGAGCAGCGCCAAGGCGACGAGCAGACGGTGACGCCGTCTGCGACCTCCTCGGTGCTCAGGCGCCCCGGATGATTCGTTGTGTTCCATGGTGGACGGTGTTCTCCGTCCACCGCTGCAGGGCCTTGCACCGGAGCGTTGCCATCAGGACAACGTCAGACTTCGTACTCCTGACCGAAAGCTGAGTGACACCGGTCATGCATGATCGACCACGGCTTCGACGGCCGCCTCGGTCGCCGCGATGCCGATGGCGTCGACGATTTCGTCGGTGTGGGCGAGGCCAGGGAAGAGCACTTCGTAGGCGCCTGGCGCCATGGCGACGCCCCGGTCGAGCATGGCGTGGAAGAAGCGCCCGAAGTACGCCTCGTCGGTCGTCTTCGCCTCGTCGTAGGTGTGGACCTCGGCGGCGCCGAGATGGACGCCGACCAGGCTCGAGACCTGCGGGACCACCGCCGCGACGCCGGCACCGGCGAATGCCTTCTCGAGGTGGCCGGCCAACCGGGTCGCTGCGGACCGCAGTCGGTCGTAGGCCGTGTCGTCGAGGAGTTCGAGCGCGGCGAGCCCGGCGGCGGTCGCCAGCGGGTTGCCCGAGAGCGTGCCCGCCTGGAACACCGGTCCGTCGGGCGCCATCGAGTCCATGACGTCGGCCCGGCCGCCGTAGGCCCCGATGTTGAGACCACCGCCGATGACCTTGCCGAAGCACGTGATGTCGGCGTCGATCCCGAAGAGATCCTGGGCGCCACCCGTCGCGACCCGGAAACCGGTGATGACCTCGTCGAAGATCAGGAGGGCGCCGACGCGGTCACACTCGTCCCGCAGGCCCTGCAGGAACCCGTCGGTGGGGGCCACCAGGCCCATGTTCGCGGCGACCGGTTCGACGATCACCGCGGCGACCGTGTCGTCGAGCGTCGGGACCTCGTTGTAGGGGACGACCCGGGTGTCGGCCACGGTCGCGGCCGTGACCCCGACCGAGTCGGGGAGTCCGAACACGGCGAGGGCCGAACCCGACTGGGCGAGCAGGGCGTCTCCGTGCCCGTGGTAGTTGCCGGCGAACTTCACCAGCGTCGTGCGGCCGGTGTGGCCACGCGCCAGCCGGATGGCCGACATCGTCGCCTCGGTGCCCGACGACACGAGACGGACCTTGTCGACCGAGGCGACGCGGCGGCAGATCTCCTCGGCGATGCGGACCTCGCCCTCGGTGGTGGCGCCGTAGCTGGTGCCGCGGGTGGCGGCGTCCTGCACGGCGGCGACGATCGCCGGGTGGGCGTGGCCAGCGATGACGGCGCCGTAGCTCTGCACGAGGTCGAGGTACTCGTTGCCCTCGACGTCCCACAGGCGCGCGCCCTCGGCCCGCTGCACGAAGTACGGGGTCCCGCCCACGGCGTTCCACGCACGGATGGGCGAGTTGACCCCGCCGGGGATGTGGGCGATGGCCCGCTGGTGGAGCTGTTCGTTCGTCGTCACTGCATGCTTTCGGCGATGGATCGGGCGGCGTAGGTGAGGATGAGGTCGGCGCCGGCTCGCTTGATCGACAGCAGGTGCTCGGCCATCACGGCGTCGCCGTCGATCCACCCACGCTCGGCGGCGGCGTGGACCATCGCGTACTCACCGGACACGTGATAGGCGGCGATCGGGACGTCGACGGTCGCCCGGGCCTCGGCGATCACGTCCAGATAGGCGAGGGCCGGCTTCACCATCACCATGTCGGCGCCCTCGTCGAGGTCGGCCTGGATCTCGGCCATGGCCTCACGGGCGTTGGCCGGGTCCTGTTGGTAGCCCTTGCGGTCGCCGCTCTGCCCCTCCTTGGCGACGATCGTGACGTCGACGGCGTCGCGGAAGGGGCCGTAGAGGGCGCTGGCGAACTTGGCCGCGTAGGCGAGGATCGGGAGCTCGATGTGCCCGTCGGCGTCGAGGGCATCGCGGATCGCCCCGACCTGGCCGTCCATCATCCCGCTCGGTGCGGTGATGTCGGCACCGGCGCGTGCCTGCGCCACCGCAGCAGCGGCGTAGAGGTCGAGGGTGGCGTCGTTGTCGACCGTGCCGTCGTCACGGACGATGCCGCAGTGACCGTGATCGGTGTACTCGTCGACACACAGATCGGCGATCACGACCATGTCGTCGCCGACGTCGTCGCGCAGCTCGCGCAACGCCACCTGGACGATGCCGTCGGGGTCGCTGGCGCCGCTGCCGGTGGCGTCCTTCGTCGTGGGTACCCCGAAGAGGATCACGCTCGGCACCCCGAGGTCGCGCAGCTCGCGGACTTCCTGCGTCAGGCTCGCGACCGTGTGCTGGACGACACCCGGAAGGCTGGCGACCGGCTGTGGGGTGTCGATGCCCTCACGCACGAAGAGCGGGGCGATCAGATCGTCGACGCCGAGTCGGGTCTCGCTCACCATCCGGCGCAGGGCCGGCGTGCGGCGGAGTCGGCGGAGTCGTCTCGCGGGGAAGCTCACGACCGGCCAGCCTACGAGGGGAGCAAGGCGACGAGGTCGGCGAGTGCGACCTCGGCCAGCGAGGGGACGACGAGGTCGGCGTGACCGAAGGCCAGGTGGGCGGTCATGCCCGCGGGGACGCCGACGGTGGTGCAGCCCGCGGCGTTGGCGGCCGTGACGCCGGGTTCGGAGTCCTCGAGCACCACACAGGCCCGGGGATCGATGGCCAGACGGTCGGCGGCGAGCAGGAACAGGTCGGGATGGGGCTTGGTGCGTTGGTGACCGACGTCGTCCCGCGTGGCCCGTACGGGGAACAGGTGGTCGATGCCCAGGCGGGTCAGGTGGCCCAGCACCCAGTCGAGCGGGCTCGACGAGGCCACAGCGACACCGAGGCCGGCGTCGTGGGCCTCGGTGGCCAGCTCGACGACACCGGGCCGGATCGTCTCCTTGGAGATCCGGGCGTGATGGCGGGCGCGGCGCGTCTCCAGCACCTCCTCGCGGTTGGTGAGAGGCCGTCCCAGCGCCGTCTCGAGCATCTCCGTCCAGTGCGGGTGATCGGCGGTACCGATGATCGACACCCATGCGTCCCGCGAGAGCTCGAGGCCGTGATCGGCGAACGACTCGGCAACGGTGAGGTACTCCGACGTCTCGGTGTCGAGGATGAGTCCGTCGAAGTCGAACAACAGGCCGGCGAGTCTTCCCACCCCCGCATTCTCCCCGACCCGTCCCCCTCAACCCGAACCCCCGTTCTCGACGTCACAGCCGTCGGGGGCCGACGGTCAGGGCGTCGAGAACGAGGTGGTGAGGGCGGTGAGGAGGCCGTCGATGGTGTGGACGTCGGCCTCGACGTCGACGGTGAGGCCGTGGTCGCGGGCCGTGGCCGCGGTGATGGGGCCGATGCAGGCCACGACGGGCGGCACGGTGTCGCACACGGCGAGGAAGTTCCGCACGGTCGACGACGAGGTGAAGGTGACGATGTCGGCCGCGGCGGCCCGGGCCAGGTCGTCGTCGGACGGTCGACCCTGGACGGTGCGGTACGCCTCGACGACGTCGACCTCCCACCCCCGGTCGCGCAGTCCTTCGGGGAGCACGTCGCGAGCCTCAGCCGCACGAGGGAGCAGCACCCGGCCGGGCCCGTCGGCGAACACGTCGAGCAGGCCCTCGGCGACGAAGCGTTCGGGAACCAGGTCGGCGACGACGTTGCCCTCGGCCAGTGCCTCGGCCGTTCCCGGCCCGATGGCCGCGACTTTGGCGGCGCCGAACGAACGGGCGTCGCGGCACGCCGCGAGGAGGCGACGGGCGCCGTTGGGCGAGGTGACGACGACCCAGTCGTAGGTCGCGAGGTCCTCGACCGCCGACCGCAGGCCGGCACCGCCGTCGGACGGCTCGTCGATGCGGATGGCGGGGATCTCGACGGTGTCGGCGCCGAGCTCGCGCAAGCTGGCCAGCAGCGACGACGACTGCGCCCGGGCGCGGGTCACGACCACCGTCTTGCCGAACAGGGGTCGGTTCTCGAACCACGACAGGTCGAGGCCGGCGACCGGGCCGACGACGATCGTGGCCGGTGGTTCGAGGTCCTGATCCGGGAGCGTGGCCAGGGTGGCCCGCACGGTGCGCTGCTCGGGGCGGGTGCCCCAGATGACTGCGGCGGCCGGCGTGTCGGGGTCGCGCCCGGCGGCGATCAGGCGCTCGCAGATCCTGCCGACGCGACCGACGCCCATGAGGACGATGATCGTTCCGCCGACACGGGCGACAGCATCCCAGTCGACCGATCCGTCGGCGCCGATCGACGGGTCCTCGTGACCGGTGACGACGGTGAAGCTCGTCGACGAGAAGCGCTGCGTGACCGGGATCCCCGCATAGGCGGGGACCGCGATGGCCGACGTCACACCGGGTACGAACTCGAACGGAATGCCGGCGTCGCGCAGCGCCATCGCCTCCTCGCCGCCCCGGGCGAACACCGTCGGGTCGCCACCCTTGAGCCGCACGACGGTCCGGCCCGTCCCGCCGCGCTCGACGAGGAGCGCCGTGATCTCCTCCTGCGTGTACCGCGCGTGGCCCGGCGCCTTGCCGACGTCGATCCGTTCGGCGGTCGACGGGGCGAGATCCAGCAGTTCCGCCGCCGACAAGCGGTCGTGGACGACCACGTCGGCCCGACGCAGCACCTCGGCACCACGCATGGTCAACAACCCGGGATCACCAGGGCCTGCGCCCACGAGGAAGACAGTCACGTCCGCAGGCTATGGCGACCGGGCACGGCCCAAGACCTGACGGTGTGTCAGATTGGCTGCATGCAGGCTCCTCTCGACGGCATCCGGATCCTCGCGGTCGAACAGATGCAGGCCCTCCCCTACGCCACCCAGCTCCTCGCCCGACTCGGTGCCGACGTGGTCAAGGTCGAACATCCGACGCGGGGCGACCTCGGACGGGGCTCGCAACCGTCGGTCACCGACGAGTCCGGCGCATCGGTCGGCGGCACCTATCTGCGCAACAACCTCGCCAAGCGATCGATCGGCCTCGACCTCGGGAACCCGGACGCCAAGCAGGTCTTCCTCGACCTCGTCCCCCACTTCGACGTCGTGGCCGAGAACTTCAAACCCGGCGGTATGGCCAAGTTCGGGCTCTCCTACGACGACATCGTCGACGTCCACCCGGGCGTCGTCTACGTGTCGGTGTCCGGCTTCGGGAACACGGTCGAGTCGCCCTATGGCCACTGGCCGGCGTTCGCCCCCATCGCCGAGGCCATGTCCGGGATGTACGCGTTCAACCGGCCGGCCGACGAGCCGGTGAAGGTCTCACCGGTCGGGGCACTGGGCGACACCGGCAGCGGACTGTTCGCCGCCGTCGGGCTGCTGGCGGCGCTGCGGAGGAAGGACCGGACCGGCGAAGGGTCTTACGTCGACATCTCGATGTTCGACTGCATGGTGGCCTTCGCCGACATCGTCCCCAACTACTTCTCGATGGGCCGCGATCCGCGGGACGTCCCGCCGCTCATCAACCACGGCTTTGCCATCGCCTCGGGCGAGGTGGTGATCCAGGTCGGTCGCCCCCACCAGTTCGCACGACTCGTCGAGACCATCGGTCATCCCGAGTGGGCCGACGACGAGCGGTTCGCGACCTCGCAGGGTTGGGTCGACCACCTCGACGTCCTCCGCGAAGCCCTGGCTGCGTGGGCCGGCGATCGGTCGACCATCGCCGTGGCCGAGGTGCTCGCGGCAGCAGGCATCGCGGCGGCACCGATCTTCGAAGCCGCCGACCTCGTCGACGACCCGCACATCCGCGCCCGCCACATGCTGACCGAGATCCCCCGCACCGACGGCGTGGCCCAGCCGGTGCTGACGCCGGGCAACCCGGTCAAGATCTCGGACCACGACGACTCGACCGCGACCCCACCGCCGATGCTTGGCCAACACACCGACGAGATCCTCGGCGGCGAACTGGGCCTGTCGGCGGAACGACTGACCGAACTCCGCGCCGCCGGCGCCATCGGCTGAGCGGGCCAACGCGTCAGAAGGTCAGCCGGTCAGAAGGGCACCTGGTCAGAAGGGCACCTCGGTGGCCAGGAGCGGGTGCTCCGGCGTCGACCGACCGCTGACCACGCGACAGAACTCCACCGCGTCGATCTCGATCGTCGGACCACCGGTCCCCACACCCAGGCGACCACCCGCCGGGCCGGAGAGGACCAGGTCCACGTCCTGACCGTGACGCTGCGCCCACTCGACTGCGACGTCGCCGATGATCTGTCGATCGTGGTCGTCGACCTCCGGTATGACCCCGAGACTGTCGGCGAGGTCGACGCGGTGCAGCCAGGCATCGCGGGTGAGGATGCAACCGAGCAGATAGTCGAGCGACCACTTCTCGTCGATCGCCCCGATCACCACGGGGATCTTGACGGCCCGGCGCAGGAACCCCGGCATACGACCCCG
>JBFIHN010000011.1:0-18467 GCA_041601775.1 Acidimicrobiales bacterium | reverse complement strand
GGTCGGGGTGCGGTTCCGGGGACCGGTGGGGCTGCTGCGTACACTCGGCGGATCGTGTCTGAGTCCGAACCAACGTCCGACGCCGGCCTGGTCCGCCTGGTGGCGATCCATGCGGCCCTGGTGGCGGTGCCCGTCCTGGTCGTCGCCCTGGCGCTGCGCCTGTGGGTGCTGGCGCTGCCGCTGGCCGTGATCGCCGGTGCGGTCGTGACCGCCGTCCGGGTGCGCGGCGTCGACGACCGCGTCGCCCGCGCCGTGGGCGCGACCGAGATTGCCCCCGACGACCAACCACGGCTCGCCGGTCTGGCCGAGTCGGTCGCCATGTCGTCGGGCGTGGCGGTTCCGCGCCTGTTCGTCATCGCCAGTCCGTCGGTCAACGCGGTGAGCTGGGGTGCCGGCAACGGCCCGAGCTGCCTCGCCGTCACGACCGGCCTGCTCGACGCATCCGACCCGATCATCCTCGAGGCGGTCGTCGGTCACCATCTCGGCCCGTCGCGGGCCTCGTCGCTCGCGTCCACGACCCTGGCCGCCGTGCTCTTCGGTCCGCTGGCCAAGGGGCCCTTCGCCGGTCCGGTGGTGTCGCTGATCCAGGGCGACGACGAGCGATCCGTGGTGCATGCCGACCTCGAGGGCGTGCGTGCGACCCAGTACCCACCGGGGCTGGTCCGGGCACTCCACGCGATCGGCACGCACCCGACGCAGATCGATGCGCCGCCGGCGTTGGCCGGGCTGTTCTTCGCGGCACCCGTGCCCGACGACGATCCCTTCGCCGTCCACCCGCCGCTCGACGACCGGATCGACCTGCTCCGCGAGGTCTGAGCGTCGAATCCGAGTGCGGGCGAGGCCGGGTCCCGGTCGTAGACTCCTGGACATGAGTGCGTCCTCCGAAACTGGATCGTTCCGGGTCAAGCGTGGCTTGGCCGAGATGCTCAAGGGTGGCGTCATCATGGACGTCGTCACGCCCGAGCAGGCCAAGATCGCCGAGGACGCCGGCGCGGTCGCCGTGATGGCGCTCGAGCGGGTGCCGGCCGACATCCGTGTCGACGGCGGCGTCGCCCGGATGTCCGACCCCGAGATGATCGAGGGCATCAAGGACACGGTGACCATCCCGGTGATGGCCAAGGCCCGGATCGGCCACTTCGTCGAGGCCCAGATCCTCCAGGCCCTCGGTGTCGACTACGTCGACGAGTCCGAGGTGTTGACGCCCGCCGACGAGACCCACCACATCGACAAGTGGTCCTTCACCGTCCCGTTCGTGTGCGGGGCCACCAACCTCGGCGAGGCGCTGCGGCGCATCAGCGAGGGTGCGTGCATGATCCGGTCGAAGGGCGAGGCCGGCACCGGCAACGTCGTCCAGGCCGTGCGTCACCTGCGCTCCATCAACGGTGACATCCGCAAGCTCACCCAGGCGGACGAGGCCGAGCTGTTCGAGTGGGCCAAGCAGCTCCGGGCGCCCCTGCCGTTGGTGCAGGAGCTCGCCGAGACCGGCGAGCTGCCGGTGCCGTTGTTCTGCGCCGGGGGACTGGCCACGCCGGCCGACGCCGCCCTCGCCATGCAGTTGGGTGCCGACGCCGTGTTCGTCGGTTCGGGCATCTTCAAGTCCGACGACCCCGCCCCCCGGGCCAAGGCCATCGTCGAGGCCACCACCCACTTCCGCGACGCGGACATCCTCGCGAAGGTGTCCCGTGGGCTCGGCGCACCGATGACCGGTATCGGCATGGATCCCGATGGCTCGGCCGCCGACGGCACTGCGTTCGAGAAGCGCGGCTGGTGACGATCGGGGTCCTCGCCCTCCAGGGAGCGTTCCGCCGCCACGTCGAGGCCTTCGAGCAGCTCGGCGTGGCCGCTGCCGAGGTCCGGCGACCACACGAACTCGACGACGTCGACGCCCTCGTCATCCCCGGCGGCGAGTCCGGGACGATGTCCATGCTCCTCGACCGGGGCGAGCTGTTCGACCCGATCGCGAAGCGTCTGGGCGACGGCATGCCGGCGTTGGGGACGTGCGCCGGCATGATCCTCCTGGGCGCCGAGGTGCTCGACGGCCGCGCAGACCAGCGGTGCTTCGGGGCCATCGACATCACGACGCGCCGCAACGGCTACGGCCGCCAGGTCGACAGCTTCGACGTCGCCCTGGTCATCGACGGCTTCGACTCGCCCTTCGACGCGTCGTTCATCCGGGCGCCGATCGTGGAGCGCGTCGGCGACGATGTGACCGTGGTCGCCAGCGTCGACGACCGCCCCGTACTGTGCACGTCCGGACCGGTGATGGTCGCGGCGTTCCATCCGGAGCTTCCTGCTCCCGACGGCACGTCCGACCTACGAGTTCACCGCCGATTTCTCGAGGAGGTCCTGTAGATGTCCGGCCATTCCAAATGGGCGACGATCAAACACAAGAAGGCCAACACGGACGCCAAGCGCGCCAAGGTCTTCGCCAAGCTCATCCGTCAGGTCGAGGTCGCAGCACGCGAGGGTGGTGGCGATCTCGATGCCAACCCGACGCTGCGGACCTTCTACCAGAAGGCCCGTGACAACTCGATCCCCCTCGACACCATCGAGCGGGCCATCAAGCGGGCGACGGGTGACCTCGACGGTGTCGTCTACGAGCAGGTCACCTACGAGGGCTACGGCCCCAACGGTGTCGCCGTGCTCATGGAGGTCCTCACCGACAACCGCAACCGGGCCGCGGCCGACGTCCGCAGCGCCCTCACCAAGAACGGTGGGTCACCCGCCGAACCCGGCGCCGTGTCCTGGCAGTTCGACCGCAAGGGCGTGATCATCGTCCCCAAGTCGGTGTCCGAGGACGACCTCATGGAGACCGCGCTCGAGGCCGGTGCCGAGGACATCACCGACGAGGGTGAGGTGTGGCAGGTGCTGACGGCCGCCACCGACCTCCCCGACGTGCGCGACGCGCTCGATGCTGCCACCATCGCCGTGCAGAACTCCGAGGTGACCATGCTGCCGCAGAACACCGTGCCCATCACCGAGCCGGACAAGGCCAAGGCCATCCTGCGGATCATCGAGGCGCTCGAGGACCTCGACGACGTGCAGAACGTCTACGCCAACTTCGACATGTCCACCGAGCTCTACGAATCGGCGGCGAGCTAGCGCCGTGCCTGCCATCGGTACCCCGGCCCCCGACTTCACCCTGCCCGGCACCGACGGGACCGACGAGGGTCGGCGGGACTACACGCTGTCGGCCCATCGTGGCCAGCCCGTGGTCCTCGCGTTCTATCCGGGCGACAACACCCCGGTCTGCACCCGCCAACTCAACGCCTACACGGCCGAGATCGACGAGTTCGCCGCGGTCGGGGCGCAGATGCTCGCCATCTCGCCCCAGGACGTCGCCAGCCACGAGGCGTTCGCCGAGGAACAGGGCGGCTTCGGGTTCCCGCTGCTCGCCGACGTCGACAAGGCCGTCGGTGAGGCCTACGGGATCATCGGTCCCATCGGCTTCTACCGACGCGCCGTGTTCGTGGTCGATGCCGAAGGCATGGTCGCCTACAGCCACCGCGCCATCGCCGGGCTGACCTTCCGCCCGACCGCCGAATTGGTCGAGGCCGTCGCCAAGTCGCTGTCGGCCTGACGTCGGGTCAGACCGCGACGTCGCGGACGACACGCCCGTCGGCGAGCTCGATCGTCCGTGTGAGCGTCACCGTCTCGAGCAGCTGGCGGTCGTGGGTGACGAGGACGAGCGTCCCGGGGTAGCCGTCGAGTGCCGACTCGAGCTGTTCGATCGCCGGCAGGTCGAGGTGGTTGGTCGGCTCGTCCAGCACCAGGAGGTTGACGCCGACGAGCGCGAAGGCGGCGAGGACGGCACGGGTCCGTTCGCCGGGGGAGAGGCGGTCGGTCGGTCGGCCGATGTGGTCGGGGCCCAGGCCGAGCTTGGCCAGCTGTGACCGGGCATCGTTGGCCAGGACCCCGGTCTCGGCGACGAACGCGTCGAGGAGCGACTCGTCGGTCGCGAAGCGCCGACGACCCTGGTCGAGGGTGCCGACGACCACCGACGGTCCGATCGCGGCCGTGCCGTGCGACGGTTCGAGGCGGCCGAGCGCGCTCTGGAGCAGCGTCGTCTTGCCGGAGCCGTTCGCGCCGACGAGCGCCACCCGTTCGCCGTAGCCGACGTCGAGGGACAGCGGGCCGAGTCGGAACGGCCCGCGGTCGACCACGAGGTCGCGGACCTCGATGACCCGGTCGCCGGACCGTCCCGTCGTCGCGAAGTCGAGGCGGAGATCCCAGCCCTCCCACGGCTTCTCGACGACCTCGAGTCGTTCGAGCGCCTTCTCGGCCCGCTTGGCCTTGCCGGCGAGCTTCTCCGAGCTCGCGGTGTTCCAGTGACGGACGAACTTGTCTGGTTCGTCGGAGCGCTTCACCTTCGCCAGACCCTGTGCCGACCACTCCCTCGTCCGCTGCGCCTGGCCGCGGAGCGAGTCACGGGTGTCCACGTAGTCGGCGTGCGCTTCCTCGGCGTGGCGTCGCGCCGTGGTCCTGGCCTGTTGATAGGCGAGCCATCCGCCGTCGTAGCGCGTCGCGGTCCGGTCGTGTTCGTCGATCTCGAGCACGCTCGTGACCACCCGCTCGAGGAATGCCCGGTCGTGGGAGACGAGGACGAACCCGGCGGTCGAGCCGACGAGGAACTCCTCGAGCAGGCGGAGGCCGTCGAGGTCGAGGTCGTTGGTCGGTTCGTCGAGGGCGAGGACGTCGAATCCCGACAACAGGACCGATGCCAGGTTCACCCGCGCCCGTTCGCCGCCCGACAGCGTCGCTGCGTCCTGGCCGGCCGTCGCGGCGCCGAGTCCGACCCGTTCGAGCGTGGCGGCGAGCGTGGCGTCGAAGTCGGCAGCGCCGGTCTGCATCCACCGGTCGAGGGCCCGTTGGTAACGATCGTCGGCACCGTCGTCGCCGGTGCTGAGCGCCGCGGTGGCGGCGTCGAACTCGGTCTGGGCTGCCTGTGCACCTGTGCGACGGGCGACGACGCCGGTCACCGACTCGCCCGTGCCGACGTCGAGTTCCTGGGTGAGGAAGCCGACGCGTGCGTCGCCCGGAACACGACGGACCGACCCCGACTCGGGGACCAGGTCGCCGACGAGCAGACGCAGCAGCGTCGACTTCCCGACGCCGTTGGGCCCGACCACGCCGATGCGGTGACCGGACGCGACCGTGAGCGAGACGTCGGCGAGGACGACGGTGGGGCCGTGGGAGAAGGCGATGTTCTGGGCGACGATCTGGGACGACACGGGAGCACCTCGGGCAGCGGAACGGGACGCAGGACGGGGCTCCTCAGGACATCGGAGGCGACGTTATCCGGTCGGCGGTCGTCCGGTCGTCCGCAACGTGCCGATCGGTACGTACCGCGCCGGAAACGACATGCAACGTGCCGATCGGTACGTTCCGCACGGTGGTGGGTGTGGCGGCGCAACCGGTTCCTGTCACTACGTGTTGTCACGATGTATCTCATGCGTGCGACGACCAAGGTTGCCCGAGCATGGCGCCGGGCTGCGGACAACCACGACCTCCTGACCACCGCCGACCTGCTCGCCGAGGACCTGAGCTCCCGGCAGATCACCCGACTGGTCGCTGACGGCGTGGTCGAGCGCATCATCCGTGGCCTGTATCGACGGCCCGGTACCCGCACGCCGATCCAGGACATCGCCGCCGCCCTCCAGCGACACGACGGGGCGGTGGCGTCACACGTGTCGGCGCTCTTCGTCCATGGTTTCGACGTCGACCCGCCGGACCGGCCCCATTTCACCCTCCCGCCGGGCTCGGCCGGCACGACGCGACTCGGTGTGCAGCATCGGAGTCCACTCGGCGGCGTGGACCTGACCCGCCGTCGAGGGCTGCCGGTCACCTCGATCGCCCGGTCGTTCGTCGATGCGGCGGAGACGTTGTCGACCGACGCGCTCGCGGCCGTTGCCAACGAGATGTTCAGCGGACGGCGTGTTCGTTTCGATCAGGTCGGCGATGCGCTGGACAGGGTCGAGGCGGCCCCTGGGCGGGTCGGTGGTGGCCGGGTTCGCACGGTGATGGCGAGTTGGTGCGACGCCATTGCGCCGGACTCACCCGCCGAGGCCGCCGCCATCCGCCGGATCCTCGCCTTCGGTCTTCCTGCGCCGGTCACGCAACATGCCATCACCGACGGGGACCGGTTCGTCGCCAGGGTCGACATGGCGTGGCCCGACGAACGGGTGGTGCGCGAGTACGACTCGGTCCAGTGGCATCGTCCGGATCGAGTCGAGGTCGACGAGACCCGCCGGCAACGGATCGAGGCCCTGGGCTGGCGCGTCGACGCCGTGCATCGCCACCATCTCGGATCTGGCGAGCATCGTTGGCTCCACGCGCTCCGTGCTGACCTTCGGCAGGCGTCTCGTCGAGCGTCGTGACAGTGACCGATGCCCGACCCCCGCTGCGTCGACTGGGCTCCGCCACGAGCGGGTCGCAACGTGCCGATCGGTACGTACCGCGTCGGAAACGACGTGCAACGTGCCGATCGGTACGTTCCGCACACACCGGGGAGGGCGACGGGCTACTGCTCGTCGGCGACGCCCAGGAGGCGGGCCCGACTCACCGACTTCATGCCCCGGTTGAGGCTGACGATGGCGATGACCCATGCCGCGGCGCCGATGATCCACGACACCGAGGTCCCCCCGAAGAGGGCGCCGGTCGACTGGGAGTAGGCGATGAGGATGAGGGGAAGGCTGACGAGGCCCGAGGCCTGCTGGGCGGCCGCCGTCGACTTCACCCGGGCCGACAGGCGCAGGACCAGCGACAGGGTCAGGGCGAGGAACGGGGGGATGACCCACAGCATCAGCAACCACCACTGCGGCGTCGGGAAGAACCAGCCACCCACCTCCGGCCCCACGATGCTGTTCACGATGAGCGAGTAGATCGAAAAGCCCACGATCGTGGTGGCATACCCCGGCAGCAGCGAGGCGAGCAGCTTGCCGAGGTAGATCTCCCGCACGCCGGCTGGCGAGTGCGCGAGGAACTCGCCCGTGCCGCGCTCGCGCTCGCCCACGATGGTCGCGGCGCCGACCGCGGTCGAGATCGTGAGCGGGATCACCACGGCGACGGGCGCGAAGAGGAACACGGCCAGCGCGTACGAGGCCTGCCCCAGCGGGCTGTCGCCCTCGATCTGGTCCTGGGCCTTCTGGGGCAGCACCTCGACGGCCTGGCTGATCTGCTCGACGACCCGGACGTCGCCCACCTGGGTGATGGTGAGCAGGAGGACGGTCGGGATGAGCACGAAGAAGATGCCGCCGAGGGCGATCATCGGGATCCAGAAGTCCTTGGCCTGGATCAGCTGCTTGAGGTCGGTGCGGGCCACGGTCCAGATCTGCCCACGGTGCAGCGGCCCCGTCTCCCGGATCCGGGGCCGGCCCGAGGCCATCGGCGGGGGAGCGACGACCTCGCTCACGGGCGGACCTCACCGATCCGGTTGTCGCCGCTCGATCGACGCACCGCGAAGTACAGCTTCTCGAGGGTGTGGCGCTCGACCTCGACCCGCGTGAGTCGCACGCCGGCGGTGCTGAGCGTGTGGACCAGGTCGGGGACCCGGTCGAGGCGGTCGACGGCGACGATGGTGCCCCGCTCGCCCCGTTCACTGCGGAGTACGCCGGGCAACGACGGCAACAGTGCGAGCAGCGACCGGTCTTCGGCGTCGAAGACGACCGTGTCGTCGGGCCAGTACTGGCGCACCAGGACATCCGGCGTCCCCGAGATGAGCGACCGCCCCTCCTGGAGCATGACGACCTGGTCGGCGAGCCCCTCGGCCTCGAGCAGCAGGTGGGTGCACATGACCACGGTGTTGCCGTCACCGGTCATCTCGCGGATGAGTTCGAGCACCGCGTAGCTGGACTCCGGGTCGAGACCCGACGTCGGCTCGTCGTAGAGGAGCAGGTCGGGCTCGTGCAGCACGGACCGTGCCAACGCCAGCCGGGTCTTCATCCCGGTGGAGTAGCCGCCCACCTGGGCGTCGAGCGCGCCGACGATCCCGAAGCGATCGGCTGCCGCCAGGATGCGGTCGTGGGCGAGCTGGTTGCGGCCGAGCCCGTGGAGTTCGGCCGCGTAGCCCAGGTTGTCCCTGCCGGAGAGCCGGTCGTAGAGCGCGGGCTTGGCCGACACGACGCCGCAGCGACGCCGGACCTCCTGGCCGTCCACGGTGGGGTCGAGCCCGAACACCCGGACCTGGCCGGAGTCGGGGCCGAGGGCACCGGTGATGATCCGGGTGCAGGTGGTCTTGCCGGCGCCGTTGGGCCCGAGGAGCACGGTGATGGTCCGTGCGGGGACCTCGAACGACAGTCCGGCGAGCGCCGGCGTGGTGCCGAAGGTGCGGTGGACGTCGTCGAGGGCGACGACGCCGGCCGTTGCCGACGCCGGTCCTCGGGGGGCCGGGGGCGCGTCCGCATGGAGATCGGTCATCGACACGGCTCTTCCATCGGCAGTCGGATCGCCAGAGTTGAGCAGAATCGGCGGGGTCGCGGTCCGCGGCACCGCTCGACGCAGCCAGTAGGGTCGAACCCATGTTCGTATGGGGGATCGACCCCGGCCTCTCCAGGTGCGGCTATGCGGTGATCGACGCCGGTGCCCGCAAGCCACGACTGGTGGCGCTCGGGGTGTTCACGACACCGCCCGGCGACGCGGTGCCCGAGCGGCTGCACGCCATCCAACGCGACGTCCGTGGCCTGGCGGCGGACCATCCGCCGGCCGAGGTGGCCATCGAGCGCATCCTGTTCTCGGTGAACGTACGCACGGCGATCGGTGTCGCCCAGTCCGCCGGCGTGGTGATGACCGAGGCCATCGACGCGGGCGCCACCGTGACCGAGTACTCGCCCAACGAGATCAAGCTCGCCGTGGCGGGCGACGGCTCGGCCGACAAGGGACAGGTCGAAGCGATGGTCCAACGGCTGCTGCGCATCGACAAGCCCATCCGGCCGGTCGACGCCGCCGACGCCGCGGCCATCGCCCTGTGTCACCTCGCTCACGCCCCGATGCGGTCGCGCATCGCCGCAGCACGATGATCGGCTCGCTGCGGGGCACGCTGCTCGACCGCGGTGGCGACCTCCTGCTCGTCGAGGTGGGCGGCATCGGCTACCAGGTCCAGGCCAGCCCGACCACCGCACTCGCCGTCGGCGACGTCGGCGACGAGGTGTTCGTCTGGATCCACCACCACATCCGCGAGGACCACCAGTCGCTCTACGGTTTCGCCAGCCTCGACGCCCGGCGGTGCTTCACCGCGCTGTTGGGCGCCCACGGGGTCGGTCCGGCCCTCGCGCTCGCGATCTTGTCGGTGCACGGGCCCCACGACCTGGCGCGTGTCCTGGCCGAGGACGACGTCGGCGCCCTGTGCCTGGTGCCCGGGGTGGGGAAGAAGACGGCGGCGCGGCTGTTGGTCGAACTCAAGAGCCGGCTCGACATCCCGCTCGACCTGGGCCCCGCGACGACCGTGAACGGCACCGTCGGGGGTACGACCTCGGCGCGCGCCGATGTCCGCGAGGCGCTCAGCGGCCTGGGCTACGGCGTCGACGAGATCCGCGACGTCCTGGCCGACCTCCCCGACGGCGACGACGCCGGGGTGCTCCTCAAGACGGCGTTGTCCCATTTGGCGGGGTCCCGCTGATGCGCGAAGAGCTCCTCGACCCCGAAGCGACCGACGACGAGGCGGTCGACGAGACCGGCCTGCGACCGCGCTCGCTCGCGGACTTCGTCGGCCAACCCCGCCTCAAGGAGCACCTCGAGATCATCCTCGAGGCGGCTCGCCGGCGCGGCCAGGCCGTCGACCACCTCCTCTTCGCCGGCCCGCCCGGGCTCGGCAAGACCACGCTCGCGGCCATCGTCGCCAACGAGATGGACGTGCGCTGCGTGCCGACGTCCGGCCCCGCCATCGAGCGGGCCGGTGACCTCGCGGCGATCCTGACCCAGCTCGAGGAGGGTGACGTCTTGTTCGTGGACGAGATCCACCGGCTTCCCCGGGCGGTCGAGGAGGTCCTCTATCCGGCGATGGAGGACTTCCAACTCGACATCGTCATCGGGAAGGGGCCCGCCGCGCGCTCGATCCGCCTCGACCTCCCCCCGTTCACGCTCGTCGGCGCCACCACGCGCACCGGCGCCATCACCGGCCCCCTGCGCGACCGGTTCGGGCTGGTCGAACGGCTCGACTTCTACACCGCCGTCGACCTCGAGGCGATCGTGTCCCGAGCCGCCGGGATCCTCGAGGTGGCGCTCGACACGGCTGGTGCATCGGAGATCGCCCGCCGGGCCCGGGGCACGCCGCGCATCGCCAACCGTCTGCTCCGCCGGGTACGCGACTACGCCGAGGTCCGCGGCGACGGCACGATCGACCACGACACCGCGCACGACGGCCTCAGCACGTTCGGCGTCGACGAACGCGGTCTCGACAAGGTCGACCGGGCGATCCTCTCGGCCATCTGCGAGCGCTTCGGCGGCGGCCCCGTCGGCCTGTCGACGCTGGCGATCAGCGTGGGCGAACAGACCGAGACGGTCGAGGACGTCTACGAGCCGTTCCTCATCCAGCAGGGACTGCTCATGCGGACACCCAAGGGCCGGGTCTGCACCATCGGTGCCTGGGAGCACCTGGGCATCGCGCCCCCAGCGTCGGCCGAAGCGGGCGGGTTCAGCCGAGGAGGCTGAGCACGCCGCCGAGGAGCTCCGGGACCGTGGGGAGGGCGCCCAGGTCGGGGACCGGGTTCTCGAGGCACAGCCCCAGGTCGACGCCGGCGACGGCGAGGCAGGCCCACTCGGAGGCGCTGACGTCCGGTGGTGCGACGGCCACCGGAGCCGGGGTGGCCTCGGCCGAGGGGAGGGCAAGGGCTCCGACCAGCACGGTGACGACGGCGACGACGATGCCAGCGGCGAGCTTGTGGAGACGGCTCATGGTGTTCCTTCGATGGGAGCGGGCGGACGACCGAAGACGAGTTGGAGGACGTCCTCGACGACCTCGACGAGGTCGTCGTCGATCTGCGGCGGGTCGATCCCGCCGGTGGCCGGGCCGAGCGAGCCGCCGACCGGCATGGCCTCGGCCTTCTGGCGGGCGACCTCGGTGCCCTCGGGCCCGACGTAGACGTCGATCGGGCCAGCGTCGATGGCCGGTGCGACCGTCGGCGCCGGTGTCGCGGTCGTGGGCACCGGCTCGTCGACGACCGCGATCGTGGTCGGTGCCGCCGGCTCGGTGACGGCCGTGGTCGGTGCTGCGGGCTCGGTGATCGTCGTGGTCGGCGCGGCGGTCGTCTCGATCTCGGAGACCTCGGCGGGGCTCGACGGCAACAGGACGACGGCGGCGGTGACGGCACCGACGGCGATCGGCGCTCCGAAGGCCATCCACTCGGCCCACCGGTCGTCCACCCGAGCGCGCAGATCGCGGGCGCGGGTGCCGAGCCAGCCCAGGAGCGGGAGCCCCCAGATGCCGCGCCCCTCGGCCCCGGCGACGACGGCGTATTCGCGTCGCAGCGCCTTGCGGGCTCGATGCAGGAGCGCTTCGACCGTGGTCACGGGGACGTCGAGGGCACCGGCGATCTCGGCGTAGCTGAGCGACTCGCCTTCGCGGAGCAGCAGGACCTCGCGGTGGCGGGGACCCAGGTTGGCCATGGCCTCGCGGACGTGGTCGGCGTCGACCTCGGCGAAGAGATGCTCGATGTCGGGATCGACCGATCCGAGATCCGGTTCCTCGGTCAGGTCGATCCGGGCCATCTTGCGATGCCGGTCGATGACGATCCGCTTCGCGATGACGGTCATCCAGGGGTAGAAGCGACGTTCGCCCTGGAGAGAGTCCATCGACCGCAGCGCCTTGACGAAGGCCTCCTGGGCCACCTCTTCGGCCTCGTGGCGGTCGTTCGTGTGGCGCTGGCAGTACCGGCGGAGGCGGTTGAAGTAGCAGCGGTAGAGGTCGTCGAACGCCTCGGGGTCACCGTTCTGGAAGCGCGCGACCAAGTCGCGGTCGCGACCGAGATCGACGTCGTCTGCCCGTAGCGCCACGGATGTCCGTCCTCGTGTGGTTCCCTGCCAGTTCTCGAGTGTGTGTTCGACGCCGCATGGTTGGTTCCCTTCCCGGGCTGCCGGTATCTTCGGGCGGCCCCATGGAGACCGCGTCCTTCGACTACGAGCTGCCGCCAGAGTCCATCGCCCAGCGGCCGCTCGAGCCACGCGATCGGGCCCGGTTGTTGGTGGATCGCGGTCCGGGTCAGGCCAGCGAGCACCGCACGGTCCGTGACCTGCCCGAACTGGTCGGACCGGGCGATCTGGTGGTCGTGAACTCGACGCGTGTCCTCCCGGCACGGCTGCATCTGCGCAAGCCCACCGGTGGCGCGGTCGAGGTGCTGTTGCTCGAGGAGCTGGAGCCCGGGCGGTGGGAGGCGTTGGTCCGCCCCGGCCGCAAGGTCCCCCCCGGCAGCGAGTTCACGGTCGACGACGATCTGCGGGTGGTCGTGGGGGAACGCCTGGCCGACGGACGACGATCGGTCGACGTCCACACCGGGGATCTCCTCGCGGCCCTCGACCGCCATGGCGAGGTCCCGCTCCCGCCCTACATCACCGAGGTGCTCGACGACCCGGAGCGCTATCAGACGGTCTACGCCGACCGGCCGGGTTCGGTGGCGGCACCGACGGCAGGGCTGCATCTCACCCCGGCGGTGCTCGACGGCATCCGGGCGTCGGGTGCGGCCATCGAGACCGTCGACCTGATCGTGGGTCTCGGCACCTTCCGCCCGATCACCGCCGACCGGGTCGAGGACCACGTCATGCACCACGAGCGCTACGACGTGCCGGAACGGACCCTGGCCGCCTGCGCCGAGGCCGACCGTGTCGTGGCCATCGGCACGACGACGGTGCGGGCCCTCGAATCCGCCGCCCGCAGCGGCCAGACCACGGGCTCGACCGAGCTGTTCCTCACGCCCGGCGACGACTTCCTCGTGGTCGACGCGCTGCTCACGAACTTCCACCTGCCCCGATCGAGCCTCCTGGTCCTCGTCGAGGCGTTCGCCGGCCCACGGTGGCGTGACCTCTACCGTGAGGCCCTCGACGCGGGCTACCGGTTCTTGTCCTTCGGTGACGCGATGCTGCTCCAGCGTGAAGTGAGGCCAACGCGATGACGCTCCGCGTCGATGTCGAGACCACCGCCGGGACGGCGCGGGCCACGACCATCACCACGAGCCGCGGCACGGTCACCACACCGTGTTTCATGCCGGTGGGCACGCGGGGCGCCGTGCGTGCCGTCGACACCGCCGACCTCGAGGCGCTGGGCGCCCAGATCGTGCTCGGCAACACCTACCACCTGTTGTTCCGTCCCGGACCCGACCTCATCGAGCGGCTCGGCGGACTCCACGGCTTCAGCGACTGGTCGGGCCACGTCCTGACCGACAGCGGCGGCTATCAGGTGTTCTCGCTGTCGCCGAAGGTCGACGACGAGGGCGTGACCTTCCGTTCGACCTACGACGGTGACGAGGAACGACTGACGCCGGAACGGGCGGTCGAGATCCAGTACGCGCTCGGCGCCGACATCCAGATGGTGCTCGACGTCTGCCCGCCCCTGCCCAGCCCGCCCGAGGTCGTACGCGAAGCCCTGGAGCGCACGGCGGCATGGGCCGTCCGGGCGCGGGATCGGTTCCGTGCGCTCGACGATCCCACGCGGAACCAGTTCGGGATCGTGCAGGGCGGTGTCGACCCGGCCATGCGGGCCGAGAGCGCCGAACGCACCGTCGCGATCGGCTTCGACGGTTACGGGATCGGCGGACTGTCGGTGGGGGAGTCACGCGACGAGATGCTCCCGGCCCTCGCGGCAGCGATCGAACACCTTCCCGCAGACCGTCCCCGCTATCTGATGGGCCTGGGCGACCCGGTCGGGATCGTCGAGTCGATCGCCCTGGGCGTCGACATGTTCGACTGTGTCCTGCCCACACGGTTCGGGCGGCACGGCACCCTCCTGACGTCGGAGGGTCGGCTGAACATCAAGAACCGACGCTTCGCCGACGACGACGGTCCGCTCGATCCGGACTGCGCCTGCTCCACCTGCGCGCGGTACTCGCGTGCCTACATCCGGCACCTGGTCAACGTGAACGAACCCACGGCGGCACGTCTGTCGACGATCCACAACCTCGCGTGGACCCTGCGCCTCACCGAGCGGGCGCGGGAGGCCGTGCAGGCGGGATCGATGGACGCCCTGCGATCCGAGATGGGCGATCTGTACGACTAGGTTGGCCCAGCCCCTGGACTCACGCAGCAACGAGTAGCGACACATGCGCCGCAACGGCTTGTACTCCCTGATCTTCATCGTGCTCATCGCCGCGGCCGGTCTGACCACCACCGTCGCGTCCGGCAACGAGCCACTGCTCGGACTGGACCTCCAGGGTGGGGTCTCGGTCGTGCTCCAACCGACCGAGGACACCAACGACGAGGCGATCGGTCAGGCGATCGAGATCATCCGTCAGCGCGTCGACGGCATCGGCGTCGCCGAGCCCGAGATCGCCCGCCAAGGCGATGCCATCGTGGTGCAGCTCCCCGGCGTGAAGGACCGCGAACGAGCACTCGAGCTCGTCGGCCAGACGGCCGAACTCCGGTTCCGTCCGGTCCTGCAGATCATCCCGCCCGAGCTGGCGGACCTCGACCCCGGCGACCTCGAAATTGACGAGTCGACCACCACCACGGTGGCCACCGACGAGACCGACGAGACGACCACGACGACGACCGAGGATCTCACCGGCCTCGAGGGCTTCTCGCTCACCGACCCGGCCGACGACGTCGCCGAGAACCCGGTCACGCTGTCGGAGTACGACGACGACGGCAACGAGGTCCTGCGCTACATGCTCGGCCCGACCGAGGCCACCGGCAGGATCCTCTCCGGTGCCGAGGCCCGTCTCGGCTCGGTCGCCGACTGGACCGTCGGGGTGACGATCAAGGGCGGGAGCATCGACGAGTTCAACGACATCGCGTTCCGCTGCTTCAACCGCGACGCCTCGTGCCCGACCGGGCAGCTGGCCATCGTGCTCGACTCGCAGGTCCAGTCGGCACCGTCGATCAACGAGCCCTCGTTCGCCGCCGACGCCATCTCGATCAGCGGCACCTTCACCGAGGGTGAAGCCAAGGACCTCGCACTGGTCCTGCGCTACGGCTCGCTCCCCGTCGAGCTCGAACCGCAGCAGACGCAGTCGATCTCGGCCTCGCTCGGCCAGGACGCCCTCGATGCCGGCGTGATCGCCGGTCTCATCGGCCTCGCGCTGGTCGCGCTGTACATGGTCGTCTACTACCGCCTGCTGGGCGTGGTCGCGATCCTCAGCCTCAGTGTCTCCGCAGCGCTGCTGTGGACCCTGATCGCCTACCTGGGCGAGAACCAGGGCCTCGCGCTCACGCTCGCCGGGGTGACCGGGATCATCGTCTCGATCGGTGTCGCCGTCGACTCCAACGTCGTCTTCTACGAGCACCTCAAGGAAGACGTGTGGCGGGGGAGGACGTTGCGCACCGCGGTCGACGGCTCGTTCGCCTCGGCCTTCTCGACCATCGTCAAGGCCGACGTCGCGTCGCTGATCGGCGCCGGGATCCTCTACATGTTGACCGTCGGGCCGGTGCGAGGTTTCGCCCTGTACCTCGGTCTGTCGACCGTGCTCGACCTGGTGGCCTCCTACTTCTTCATGCGTCCGTTGGCGCTGATCCTCGTGAAGTCCGAGCGGCTCCAGGGCAAGCCCCGGTGGTTCGGCATGCCGGTACCGCGGTCGGAGGAAGGGAGCCCGGCATGATGCGCCGTCTGGCCAGCTACGACAACGACATCGACTTCCCCCGCATCTGGCGGGTCGGATTCGCGATCACTGCGGTGCTCCTCCTCGCCAGTGTCGGGGCCCTGTTCGGGCGTGGCCTCAACCTCGGCATCGACTTCGAGGGCGGGACGTCCTGGGAGGTCGTCGCCCCCGAGGTGTCCGTCAGCGAGGCGCGCACCGCGCTCGGCGGCGCCGGTGCGGCCGGCGCGAAGATCCAGATCGTCGGTGGTGACACCATCCGCGTGCAGTCGGAACCGTCGGACGACGCCGCGCTCGACGCCGTGACCTCGGCCCTCGCCGAGGTCGCCGGTGTCGACGTCACCGACGTGAGCGTGTCGACCGTCGGTCCCACCTGGGGGGACGAGATCTCCTCGAAGGCCCAGCGGGCGCTGGTGTTCTTCTTCGTCGTCATCGCCGCCTACATCGCGATCCGCCTCGAGTGGAAGATGGCCGTCGGGGCGCTGGCCGCCGTGGTCCACGACCTCGTGATCACCGTCGGCATCTACGCGCTGTTCCAGTTCGAGGTGACGCCGGCGACGGTCATCGCCATCCTCACCATCCTCGGCTACTCGCTCTACGACACGATCGTCGTGTACGACAAGGTGAAGGACAACGCCGACAACCCTGCCGTCGCGCAGAAGATGCCCTACACCGACCTGATGAGCCTGTCGCTCAACCAGGTCCTGATGCGGTCGCTCAACACGACGATCACCTCCCTGTTGCCGGTCCTGGCCATGTTGATCGTCGGTTCCTTCATCCTGGGCGCAGTCACCCTCCAGGAGTTCGCGGTCGCGCTGACGATCGGCCTGGTGTCCGGTGCGTACTCGTCGATCTTCATCGCCACGCCGCTGGTCGCGTCCCTCAAGGAGCGCGAGCCGCACTACCAGAGCCTGCGCGCCCGCCTCGAGAACCAGGAGTCGCGCCGCGGCGGCGCGGTCCCGGAGCCCGTCGGCACGTCCAAGCGCTCGACCGCCGCACCGGCTCCCGAGCTGTCCGGTCGGGCCATCCCGCCCCGTCCCCGCAAGAAGGGCAAGCGGCGCTGACCGTGTCGTTCCCGCCCCCGCCGCCACCTCCACCACCGACGCCGGCAGCGCTGGTCCCCGTCGGCCTCGGTGCGCGGTTCGGGGCGAAGCTGCTCGACTGGCTCGTGCTGCTCGTACCGAGCCTGGTGCTCAGCTTCGTCGTCGGTGGTGTCGCGACGACGATCCGCAGCACCTTCACGATCCGCGGTGTGGTCGCTGCGATGCTGACGACCATCCTGGCGTTCGCCTACTTCACGTTCTTCGAGTCCTCCCGGGGCCAGACGCCGGGGAAGATGGCGCTGAGCATCAAGGTCGTCGGCGCCGACGGTCATCCGCCCACGCTCGACGTCGCCGCCCGGCGCAACGCGTGGCTGTTGGCACCGTTGGTTCCCGTCATCGGTGACGTCGCACAGTTCGTCTTGGTCATCGTCATCGCGGTGACCATCGGCAGCGGCCCGTTCCACCGGGGGTGGCACGACAACTTCGCCGGCGGGACGGCGGTCGTGCGGACCTGATGCGGCACACTGCTGAGATGCCCGACACCGCGGTGCTGCTCGACCACCTGCGCGACATCCCCGACTTCCCCGAGCCGGGCATCGTCTTCAAGGACATCACACCGCTGCTCGCCGACGCGGCGGCGTTCCGCCTGGCGGTCGACGCGCTGTCGGACCCCTTCGTCGACGAACGCATCGACCTCGTCGTCGGCATGGAAGCACGAGGATTCCTCTTCGCTGCCCCGATCGCCTACCGCCTCGGTGCGGGGTGTGTCCCGTTCCGCAAGCCCGGCAAGTTGCCCTTCGAGACCGTCGAGCACTCGTACGACCTCGAGTACGGCACCGACTCCCTCGCCGCCCACGTCGACGCGGTCGGCCCGGGAGCGCGGGTCCTCGTCGTCGACGACGTCCTGGCGACCGGCGGCACCGCCGCCGCGGCCTGCGAGCTGGTGAGCGGGCTGGGCGGCACGATCGTGGCCTGCGCGTTCTTGCTGGAGTTGGGGTTCTTGTCCGGACGGGGAAGACTGGACGGGCAGACGGTGACGAGCGTTCTCACCATCTGACGTCCTGAAGGGAGCGGTGCCGAAGTGTCGTCCACGGTCGATCGGGTCCTGCCCTGGCGTCGGAGCAATCCGCCGCCGGCAGAGGAGGTCGCGCCCCTCCTGGCCGAGTTCCGTGCCCGTCACGGCCGGACGGTCCGCACCGACTTGATCTCGCGGGCCTACTCGACGTCTGCAGCCGCGCACACCGGCCAGATGCGCCGGACGGGCGAGAGCTACATCCACCACCCCATCGCCGTCGCACGGATCGTTGCCGGCCTCGGTCTCGACGACATCACGATCGCCGCCGCCCTGTTGCACGACGCGGTCGAGGACACGGGGATGACCCTCGACGACGTGGCTCGCGACTTCGGCGCCGACGTCGCCGCCATCGTCGACGGGGTCACCAAGCTCGAGCGGATCCAGTTCGACTCCAAGGAAGAACAGCAGGCCGCGACCGTCCGGAAGATGATCGTGGCGATGAGCAAGGACCTGCGCGTCCTCATCATCAAGCTCGCCGATCGTCTCCACAACATGCGCACGATCGGCGGCATGCCGACGTTCAAGCAGGAACGCACGGCGCGCGAGACCCTCGACATCTACGCCCCGCTCGCGCACCGCCTGGGCATGCAGGACATGCGCCAGCAGCTCGAGGACCTG
>JBFIHN010000010.1:0-18606 GCA_041601775.1 Acidimicrobiales bacterium | reverse complement strand
CCGTCGATCGCGCTGACCGCGACACTGTTGACGGTGTAGGGGTTCGAGACCGAGTTGGTCCGGTGGCAGATCGTCACCTTCTCCGGGGGCGCCGCGGTGACGCTCGGCGAGAACGCGACCATCACCCCCGCCACCATCGTGAGGGCACTGCCCAGCGCGATGACCCGGGCCGTCGTGGTCTTCATCATGTCCGCTCCGCTCGATGCTCGTGATCCGCAGGCCGTGGCCCGCTCCGCAGGGGAAGTCCCTGCCACAGAGCGTAAGGAACTGTCACCACGGCGGACAGAACCGGAAATGCGCCGACCGCTGGTAACGCCCGGATCGAGCTCGGCAGGATCCGTACGTTTCCCCTGCGACCCCTCAGAATCTCGCGTTACGTGGTGGGTTCACTACGGAGTGTGGTCGGCGCGACCATCGGCCACGGCCGCGCCCGCTCGACCGCCAGCGCGACGTCGAAGAGCAGCGCGTCTTCGTGGTGGCGGCCGAGCACCTGCATGCCGACGGGGAGACCGTCGACGGTGCCGGCCGGGATCGACACGGCGGGGTTGCCGTAGATGTTCGAGAGGATGGTGAGCGCACCCATGCCGATGAGATCGGGGAACTGCTTCGACGCGAAGTCCAGGAGGCGACTCGGGGCGCTGGGAGCGATGCCGGCCGCGGTCCGAACCGTGCCGAGCAGCCCGCGGTAGACCCACTTGGCCGCAATGTTCGACTGCGCCCATTCGATGAAGCTGTCGGTCGGACTCGACGTCGTCCACTCGGCCGGGAACGCCGGGCCGGGGTTGGTCGCCGCGATGACGAAGTCGACGTCCTCGAAGACCCGCGCCATCTCCTCGTTGGCCGCCACCCGCATCTTCTCGGCCGCTGCCGCGGTGTGCAGGTTGTAGACACCGGTCGCCAGGCGGAGTCCCATGGCGACCTCTTCGGTCATGTCGTCGGCGCACGCGGGCCACCGGTCACCGAGATCGGCGAGCAGCGTGGCCAGGTTTCCCATCGCCCACTGCGCGGTCAGGTTCGGCGGTTCGACGGACCGGTCGACGAGCACCATGCCCGTGTCGGCGATCAGCGCCTCGGCCTCGGCCCGGATGCGGTCCTCGACCCCGGGCTCGAGGGTGACGCCACCCAACGCGGGAACGATGGTCACGCGCTTGCCCTGCAGGTCGTGGCTGCCGAGGCCCGCCTCGAAGCTCGGGTGTTTGGGGAGGCTGGTGGGGTCGGCGCCGTCCGGGCCGGTGATCACGTCGTAGAAGCGCGCCGCGTCGCGGACCGAGCGGGCCAGGTTCCCCAGCACGACGGTGTGCGGGCGCATGTAGGCGCCGGGGCTCCGCGGCGTCCGCCCGAAGGTGCCCTTCATGCCGAGCAGGCCGGTGTAGCCGGCAGGGATCCGGATCGACCCGCCGCCGTCACCACCGCTGGCCAGGGGGACCAGCCCGCCGGCGACCGCAGCAGCCGACCCCCCGGACGACCCGCCCGCGGTGCGGCCGTGGCGCCACGGGTTGTGGGCAACGCCGTTGAGTCGGGTCACGCTCACGTTGAGGCCCCCGAACTCGCTGGCCGTGGTCAGACCCACGGGAACCGCGCCGCCGTCGTCCAACAGGCGCGCGGTCGCGACGCTCGTGTGGGTCGCGATCCGGTCCTTGAACACGAGCGACGCCTCGGTGTCGGGCCAGCCCGTCACCGCCTCGAGTTCCTTGATCCCCGACGGCACCCCACCGAAGGGCTTGGTCACGTCCGCGGCCTCGGCGGCCGCACGGGCCCGCTCGGGATCGACGAAGGAGAAACAGTTGAGGTCGCTGGCCTCGATGGCCGCCAGTGTGGCGTCGAGTTCCTCGACCGGGCTGCGCTCGCCCGATCGGAAGGCGTCGACCAGCGAACACGCGTCGCCCGTCCAGGTGGCGTTCACGGATTCGGACATGCCGGGCATCTTGCCACCCGACGACGATTGGTCAGCCGATCGCCCGACGAGCGGCCCCGGGACGGCCGGCGATGATGCCGTCGACGTCCATGGCGACCAGCGACCGGTAGAAGTCCTCGTTCTCCTGCTCCGACGGCGTGTCCATCCACACCCAGATCGCGAGGCCGTCGCCTTGGGCCCGGGCGATGCTGTCGGCGGTGAGGACCTCGACGCCGCTGTAGACCGGCGGCACCTGGACCACCCGGTGGTGAGCGGCCAGCGGCTCGCCCTCGAGGAGCCACGCCGTCATCTCGGCCACGCCGGGGCTGGTGGCGACGTCGGGCGCGACGTCGTGGAATGCGGTGATCACCGCCGAGTCGAACGACACCACGACCGTCGAGGCGTTGCGTCCCAGGTCGTCGAGCGCTGCCGCGAGCGCCTCGGCGTTGCGCACCCCGACGTCGCCTTCTCCCTTGATCTCGATGTCGAAGGGGACCTCGGGGAACCGATCGCTCAGCTCCTCGAGCGTCACCAACCGGAAGTCGTCGGGGGTGTAGCCCTCCGGCGCGGCGACGTCGCCCGTACGCACACCCCGGAAGACGTACTCCTCCGCCGGGCGGTCCTGGCACGGCCAGCACTCGGGGCTGAACCAGTACGCCTTGTCGAGTTCCTGCAGCGTGGCGAGGTCGGTCTCGGCGACCACGAGCGACTCCGGCGTCGTCTTGGCCGTGTCGGCGTCGTGGTGCACGACGACCACGCCGTCGGCCGTGGTCCAGACGTCGAACTCGAGCACGTCGGCACCGGCAGCCACCGACTCGGCGAACGCGTACATGGTCGAGTGCGGGTGGTCCTGGTCGCCACCGGCGTGGGGGATGACGAGCACGCGGTCGCCGGCGAGGAGTTCGTCGACGGTGGGCGGGGACCGCGGTGCCGACGTGGTGGTCGTCTCCTCGACCGTCGTCGAGGTCGTGTCGGGAGCGGCACCGTCGTCGTCACCCGAACACCCGGTGACGACGACGAGACCGACGACGAGCGAGGTGAGCGAGACGAGGAGTCGGCGACGCATCGACGCGAGCTTGCCCCACCACGGCGGAGGGGTGCTCGCCGGCGCGACCATGGAGGGACCGTGAGCCCGGCTCACCACCGGTCGATTCTCCCGAGAGGAAGCGCGCCATGACCACCGGAACCCCGGACGTCGCCTCGGCCGTGACCCCCTATCTGACGGCGCACGACGCTTCGGCGGCGCTCGACTGGTACGCCCAGGCCTTCGGCGCCGTCGAGCAGATGCGGGTCGTGACCGACGACGGCATCGTCGGCCACGCCGAGTTCCACATCGGCGACGCCGTGTTCTACCTGTCGGACGAGCATCCGGCGATGGGGGTCGTGTCGCCGCAGTCGCTCGGTGGGACACCGGTCGCGATGCACCTGCAGGTGGCGGCGGTGGACGAACTCTTCGCCCGCGCCGTCGACGCCGGCGCCTCCGCACTCGCAGAACCCGAGGACCAGCCCCACGGTGCCCGCCACGGCACCATCGTCGACCCGTTCGGTCATCGGTGGATGCTGTCGCAACACCTCGAGGCGGTGACGCTCGACGAGTACGCCGCCCGGTCCGAAGGGACCGGCTACGAGGTCACGGGCACGCATCCCGGCGACACGGTCGTGGCCGCCGTCGCTCCGGGCACCGGCGGCGGCATCTGGGCCGGGGTCTTCTACGACGACGCCCTCGCCGGCATCGAGTTCCTGGTCGACGGCTTCGGCTTCGAGGAGCAACTCGTGGTGACCGGTCCCGACGGCACGACCGTGGTCCACAGCCAACTGCGCTGGCCCGAGGGTGGGATCGTCCAGGCCGGCACGTACGACGAAGACAACGTCTTCACCCATCGGCCCGGAGACCAGTCGCTCTACGTCATCACCGCCGACCCCCAGTCGGTGTGGGAACGCTGCCAGACGGCCGGCCTCGCCGTGATCCGCCCCCCGGAGGCCCCGGACCACGACCCCGACGGCATGGTCTTCTCGGTACGGGACCCCGAGGGCAACGTCTGGAGCTTCGGCACCTACGGGCTCGACGGCGACGGCTGAACCGGACATCGATGGACCCGGATCAGCGGGAGCCGCAGACCTGTTCGGACGGGTTGTAGACGATCCACTGGTAGCCGCCCTGGACCGACGGCTTACCCTGGCTGAGCGACTTCGAGCGGACGTGCTGTGCGTCCTTCCAGGCGCACTCGATCTCGGTGTCGAGCGCTCCGATGGTCGGGTCGTAGTCGGGGACCGGGTGGTCCCAGCGACCGTTGCGGCCCGTCGAGCAGCTGGTGTTCGTGCCACCCGGCGCATCGGGGTTGTAGTACGGGTTGCCGCCCTTGGCGAGGCACTGCTCGATGGGGTCGCCGCCACCGCGGTGCACGGGAACCCGGTACGTCGCCTTGTGCTCGAGGCCGGGCGACCAATACGGGTTGCCCGAGTAGTCGGGTGCGGGCTCGGGTGCGGGCTCCTCGGTGTCGTCGGACGCGACGGCGGAACCGCCCGGGTCGCCCGGGTCGGCGGGCGCTCCTGGTTCGTTGCCGGCGTCGGCGTTGCCGGCGTCGGCGTTCCCGGCACCGGACTGGTCCGGGCCCGGCTGGTCCGAGCCCGACTGGGCAGCGTCGGAACCGGACTGCGGCGTGGACGATCCGTCGGACTGGTCCGAGTCGCCGCTGTCGGCATCCGTGGCGTCGTCGGTGGCGGACACCGCGACGGTCGTGGTGGTGTCGTCGGCCGACGCTCGTTCGTCGTCGCCGGCCGACCCGCAGGCAGCCAGGCCCACCAGGGCGGCCGCCAGGGTCAGGGTGCGCAGCGTGGTGGTTCGCATGGTTCGTACTCCTCGTTCACGGCCCCGATGGGCCGAGTGGACGTTGTCGGGTGGTAGAGACACCCGGTCCGGAGAACCGAACACTTTTCCGAACGCCTTTTCCGGGGTGGTCGCTCAGCAGGCATTGACCAGGACGTAGTGCCCGGATTCCTGGGCCTGGTTGGGCCCGCCGGCACCAGGGGGGTGGTCGACGGCGGTGACACGGACGTCGGCGGACACGGCGTTGTTCCCGCCGGTCACCGATCCGGAGGCGAAGGGCCCGAACGAGCCGGTCCACGTGGGTCCGTCACGGGTGAGCTGGCGGGTCTGCACCACCTCCCCCTGGACGTGCAGGGTGGCCGTGACCGTCATCGGCGACGCGTCGGTCACCACGGCCGACACCGACACGATCTCGGGGCCGCAGCCACCGGACTCGTGGATCGTGTCGGGCGAGACGGTGACCGGCCCGAACACCGGCTCGTCGTGGTCGGGTGGCGGGGTCGTCGTGGTCGTCGTCGAGGTCGTGGTCGTGGTGGCGGCCGTCGACGTGTCGGACGGTCCCGGGCTCGCAGGGATCGGGCGTCGGCCTCCTACGACGTGGTCGTTCGGAGCGGTCGACGTCGCGCCGATCGACGCCGCCACGGACCCGGGGTCGGGTGCGGCGGTCTCCGTCGTCGTCGGGGTCGTCGTCGTCGGGCCCCGCTCCGATCGATCCGGTTCCGTGGTCGACGAGACCGTGTCGGGCGGCGCCGCGGCAGCGACCGGCTCGCGACCGTCCCGTGAGCCGGAGGCGACCAGCACAGCGATGACCAGCGCGACGACGGTCGCCGCGGCCACACCGAGCAACGGACGCCGCCGACCTCGCACGGTCGGGAATCCATCGCCGTCGTGACCGAATGCCCCAGCACCGGGAGCCGGCGCGTCGCCGATCGAGGAGATGACGCGGGAGCGCAGGGCTGCCGGCGCCGGCGCCAGCGGGAGCACCACGCCGAGCACCAGGGGATTGGCGCTCCTCCCCCGTTCGTCGCACACGCTGCAGGCACGGAGATGCCGGGCGATCCGCTTGCGCACCACCGACGAGAACACGCCGTCCCACGCGCCCAGCAGCGCGGCGAGCGTCGGGCAGTCCGATCGGCCGGTCCGCGCCACGTGGAGCGCGGTGATGGCCGAGCCCAGGTGGTCGCGCATGCGGGCCAGCACGACGTGGAGCTGCGAGTGGTCGACGCCCGCAGCACTGGCCAGGTCCCTGCCCTCCACCTGCTGGACGAGGCTGAGCTCGAGCAGCGCCCTGTCGCGGGGGTTGAGGCTCGCGGCCGCATCCCACACGACGCGGGACAGCGCGTCGCGGTCGGCTCCCGCGTCGGGCTCGGCATCGGTGGCCGCGACGTCGGTCATGGTCTCGACCGGCCTGGCGCGCGCCCGTCGTCTCCCACGGCGGATCGACTCGTGGCGGGCGATGGCCAGCAGCCACGGGCCCACGCGTTCTGGCTCCCGCAGCTGCTCGAGCCGACCCCATGCGACGAGGAAGGTGTCGTGGAGTGCATCGCCCGCCTCGTGCACGTCGCCGTCGAGGACCCGCGCACACAGGCTGTGCACGCGATCCGACCAACGGTCGTACAGGTCGGCGAACGCGCGGTCATCGCCGCCCCTGGCCCGCTCGACCAGATCCGCGTCTGTTGTCCCTGTCCCCACCCTGATCTCCCGCCGACGATCGGCCACGACTGTAACCGGGGCGCGATCGGCCGTCGGCGCCACCGGAGCCGGAGTCGGACTCGGAGTAGCGCACCATCGTCATCACCGGGCAGAGGCGTCGGCGGTCGAAGACCGAACACTTTTCGGTGTGGACCCCGCGAGCGCTCGACCCCGCGGGGGCGTACGCCGCATCGACCGCGTTCTCGCTGCGCCTAAGGTCCATGACGGCGGGGCGAGCGGCGTCGCCGGCGGCACACACGAGGAGAAAACGATGACGACGGACGACGTGACGACGGAGTTGCGGGAGCTGCGCGCGGCCTTGGCCGAGCAGCAGCGGCGGATCGAGGAGCTCGAACAGCGGGGGGCCGAAGGCGCTCCCGGACCGGTGACCGCACCGGCATCGAACGTCGCGCCGGCACCCAGCATCGCTCGGCCCACACCGGCGGCCGCGCCCGAGGTCGCCGATGAGCATCCCTCACGAGCGATCGACCGGCGGGCACTCCTCGGCCTCGCCGGGGCGGGGATCGCCGGTGCCGCCGTCCTCGGCTCTGCCGCACCTGCAGCCGCCGCCGACGGCGACAACATCGCCATCGGGAACTCCACGACCACCGGATCGGCGAATCCGACGATGCTCGAGCACACCGGCGCCGGCGCCAGCGTCGACAGCAACGGAGCTTTCTCGGTCTACCTCTCCAATACATCGAACCCGTCGAATGCCTCGGCCGGGGAAACGGCGGGCACCGGGGCGGGGGTCTTCGGCGGCAACTACCACGCGTCGTCCGGCAGCGGTGTCTGGGCACAGAACGGCAACCCCAGCGCCGCGGCGTACGGCAACAACCTCGGAACGGGACCCGGCGTCAAGGGCCAGTCCGCCGACGGCATCGGCGGCGTCTTCCTGTCCGACACCGGCGCGGCGCTGCAGTTGGTCCCCCGCGGCTCCTACGGGCCCCCGGTGTCGGGCTCGTGGGAGAAGGGCTCCTTCATCGTCGACGCGCCCGGCAACCTCTTCGTGTGCACGTCGAGCGGTACCCCCGGCTCGTGGAAGAAGGCGACGGCCGCCAGTGGCCTCACCTACCTCCCGACGCCGGTACGGGGGTACGACTCACGGCCCGGACAGCCCGGACCGGGCCTGAAGACCAAGCTGTCGGCAGGCGAGACCCGATCGATCAATCTCTGGGAGGCTCTCGCGTACCGGACCAGCGACGTGGCCGTGCTCGCGAACGTCACCGTGACATCGACCACGGGCGCTGGCTTCCTCTCCGTGTACTCCGGCGCGTCGCCGGACCTGATCCCGCCCTCGTTCGCGAGCGTCAACTGGTCGGGCTCGGGCCAGACCGTCGGCAACAACGTCCAGTCGGCCATGAGCAGCGCCTCTCTCAAGGTGTACGCGTCGCAGGCGACGCACGTGATCATCGACGTGGTCGGCCGTGTCGAGGGCGACTACAACACCGTGGGTTGATCCGGCGCTCGATCTGTCCCGAGCGTTCGGGACAGATCGATCCCGTCACCTGGCGTCCGGCGTGGTCTGGGTGGTGTCCAGTACGAGTTCGTCGCCGTCCACGTCGAGCGTGGCGACGTCACCGTCGGTGAGCCGTCCGTCGAGGATGGCACCGGCGATGCGGTCGGCGACCTCGGTCTGGATGACCCGCTTGAGGGGCCGGGCACCATAGGCCGGGTCGTAGCCCATCGCGGCGAGCGTCACCTTGGCGGCGTCGGTGACCGAGAGCGTGATGCGCTTCGCCGTGAGGCGACTGCGGATGGCGTCGAGTTGGATGTCGACGATCGGCGCCAGATCGGCCTCGGTGAGCGCACGGAACCGGACGATGTCGTCGATGCGGTTCACGAACTCGGGGCGCAGGTGGTCGCGGGGATCGCCGACCATGTTCGAGGTCATGATCAACACCGTGTTCGAGAAGTCGACCGTGCGGCCCTGCCCGTCGGTCAGGCGCCCGTCGTCGAGCACCTGCAACAAGATGTTGAACACGTCGTTGTGCGCCTTCTCGAGTTCGTCGAGCAGGACCACCGAGTACGGCCGGCGGCGTACCGCTTCGGTGAGCTGGCCGCCCTCGTCGTAGCCCACGTAGCCCGGAGGGGCACCGACCAGGCGAGAGACCGAGTGCTTCTCCATGTACTCCGACATGTCGATGCGGACCATCGCTCGTTCGTCGTCGAAGAGGAAGTCGGCCAGGGTCCTGGCCAACTCGGTCTTGCCGACGCCGGTGGGTCCGAGGAACAGGAACGAGCCGATGGGGCGGTTGGGGTCCGAGAGGCCGGCGCGGCTGCGCCGGATGGCGTTGGCGACCGCGGTGACCGCCTCGTCCTGGCCGATCACGCGTTGGTGCAACACGTCCTCCATCCGGACGAGCTTGGCCATCTCGCCTTCCATGAGGCGGGCGACGGGCACCCCCGTCCAGCGGCTGACGATCTCGGCGATGTCCTCCTCGTCGACCTCTTCCTTGAGCATGCGCGACTCCGACTGCAGCTCGGCCAGGGCCTTGGTCGCCTCGTCGATCTGGCGCTGCAACTCGGGGATCCGCCCGTAGCGGATCTCGGCCGCCTTCTCGAGATCGGCTTCGCGTTCGAGGCCCTCCTCGAGGGTCTGGAGTTCTTCCTTGAGGGCACGGATGGTGCCGATGGCCTGCTTCTCGCGGTCCCAGTGGACGAGCATGCCGTCGCGTTCCTCGCGCAGGTTCGCGAGCTCCTCGTCGAGGTCGTCGAGGCGGGCGACGGACGCGGTGTCCGCCGACCCCTCGCCGGCGTCGCGAGCGAGCGCGACCCGCTCGATCTCGAGCTGACGGATCCGCCGCTCGACGACGTCGATCTCGGTGGGCAACGAGTCGATCTCGATACGCAGCTTCGACGCGGCCTCGTCCATGAGGTCGATCGCCTTGTCGGGGAGGAAGCGGCCGGTGAGGTACCGGTCGGAGAGCTGGGCTGCCGCGACGAGCGCGGCGTCCTGGATCCGCACGCCGTGGTGGACCTCGTAGCGCTCCTTGAGACCGCGGAGGATGGCGACGGAGGCCTCGACCGAGGGCTCACCGACCATCACCTGCTGGAAGCGACGCTCGAGCGCAGGATCCTTCTCGACGTACTTGCGGTACTCGTCGAGGGTGGTGGCGCCGATCATGCGCAGCTCACCGCGGGCGAGCATCGGCTTGAGCATGTCGCCCGCGCCGGTCGACCCTTCGGACGCCCCGGCGCCGACGACCGTGTGCATCTCGTCGATGAAGGTGATGACCTGGCCGTCGGAGTCGGTGATCTCCTTGAGCACGGCCTTGAGGCGTTCCTCGAACTCGCCGCGGTACTTGGCGCCCGCGACCATCGCGCTGACGTCGAGGCTGACCACGCGCTTGTCCTGGAGCGAGGTGGGCACGTCGCCGTCGGCGATGCGCCGTGCCAGTCCTTCGACCGCCGCCGTCTTGCCGACACCCGGTTCGCCGATGAGGACGGGGTTGTTCTTGGTGCGGCGGCTGAGGACCTGGATGACCCGACGGATCTCCTCGTCGCGACCGATCACCGGGTCGAGCTTGCCGGCGCGCGCGGCCGCGGTGAGGTCGCGCCCGTAGCGCTCGAGCGCCTGGTACTGGTCCTCGGGGTTCTGACTCGTGACCCGATGACTGCCGCGCACCTCACGGAGCGCGTGGAGCAGGTCCTCCTTCGTCGAGCCGACGACCTCGGCCAGCGCGAGCAGGACGTGCTCGACCGACAGGTACTCGTCGCCGAGTTCGGTCCGGGCCTCGTCGGCCGTGGTCATCACCGACTGGAGGTCGCGCGACAGACGGGGTTCGGACCCTCCGTAGGCCTTGGGGAGCTTGGCCACCGACTCATCCGCATTGTTCTGCACCTGCCGCGAGTCGATGCCCACCTTCTCGAGGATGGGCAAGGTGATGCCGCCGCCACCGGATCCCGAGCCGCTCTGACGGACCAGGGCCGCAAGGAGATGGTCGGGGGTGACCTCGGGGTTGTTGAGCGACTTGGCCTGCTCCACGGCAGCCGAGAACGCCTCTTGCGTCTTCAAGGTCCACTTGTTCGGGTCCAGAGCCATGGACGCAGCCTATACCCACTCAGGAAACTTGACAACGTATGACTCAACTTCGGCGACAGGGGTGTCCCGTAGGGTCGCCACGACGAGCCGATGCCGTGGGCATCGGCGCAACGAGAGGGTGGGATGATGTCGAGCGATCTCGCGACGGAACTGAGCGCGCTGCGCGCCATGGTGGAGGCACAACAGGAGCGGGCCGAGGCCCAGCAGGCACGCATCGACGAACTCGAGCGTGCGGCCACGGCGCGTGGCTCACGGGACGAGGACTCGTCGTCGAACCGCGGACCGATCTCTCGACGCGCCCTCTTCGGCGCCGGCGCGGGGATCGTCGGTGCCACCGTGCTCGGCTCGGCGGCGCCGGCGGCCGCCGCCGACGGTGAGGCAATCCTCATCGGCCGCGACAACACGACCTCGGCGGAGACGCAGACCCTGGTCGAACACACCCACGCCACCACCCAAGGCGGGTCCACGTTCGAGGTCCTGCTCAACAACTCCGTCGCGCCCGCCGATGCCCTCAGCGGGAAGACGACCGGAAGCGGCTACGGCGTCCGCGGCGACAACACCAACCTCGGCGCTGGCAGCGGCGGCGGCGTCTACGGCCAGTCGATCTCCAGCAGTGGCGTCGGGGTCTGGGGCTACAACGGGAACTCGGGTATCGGCGTTCAGGGCAGCAGCGCGGCGGGCATCGGTGTCGGGGGCTTCACCTCGAGCACCGGTCCTGCCGTGTACGGGTCCAGTTCTTCCGTGGACGTGGGCGCGGGCGCCGGCGTCGAGGGGGAGGCCGAGTCCGGTCACGGCGTGGTGGGGAGGAGCGGCTCGGGATTCGGCGTGGAGGCGGCGAGTACGTCGAGTTTCGGCGTCAACGCGTTCAGCGTCGACGACTCGGCGATCAACGCCGACAACGGCAACGCCTTCCCGACGATCAAGACCAAGAACGGCGGCGCCGGCGCGGCCATCGACGCATCGAGCGACTCGGGCGTCGGCATCGCCGTCACGTCGAGCGCCGGTCCGATCGGCCTGCTCGCCGTGGCCGAGGGCCCCGGGCCCGCCGTGGCCGGGGTGTTCGACGCCTCGCTCGGCGCCGGCATCCGGATGACCCCGCGCAACGACCTGACCGGTCCGCCGACGTCCGGGACCTACCTGATCGGTTCGCAGATCGTCGACAGCCTGGGTGACGTGTACACCTGCACCACGAGCGGCGTGGACGGCGGCGTCTGGGCCAAGCTCAACACCGCGCCCGGGGTCACCTTCCTGGCCGCGCCCGAACGGGCCTACGACTCGCGACCCGGTGAAGCCGGCCCGGGCATCAAGTCGAAGATCGCCGCCGGCACGACCCGAGTGGTCGATCTCACCGACGCCACCGCGGTGCCCGTGGGCGCTGTCGCCGCGTACTGCAACGTGACCATCACCGGGACCGAGGGCGGCGGCTTCGTCTCCGTCTACTCCGCCGACGAGCCGACCGCGACCCCGCCGTCGTTCGCCTCCGTCAACTCGTTCGCGAGCGGGCAGACCATCGGCAACAACGTCCAGACCGCGCTGTCCACCACCGGTGACGTCAAGGTCTACGCCTCCCGGTCCGTCCACGTGATCATCGACGTGGTCGCCTTCATCGCCTGATCGCACGGGATCCGCGGCACCCACCCCACCCGTGGACTTCCGGTTCTTCCGGTACTACGTTCCTCCGCAGGCGGACGCAACCCGCATCGGCCACAAGGGGACAGGGAGACACGCAGCGATGGACATCGCCGACGAACTTCGCGCGCTCAAGGACACGGTCGAGGCGCAGCAGCGCCAGATCGAATCGCTGACCGCGCAACGCACCACCGCACCGGACGGCGGCGAGGTGGGTGCCGACTCGACCCGGGTCGCTGACGCCGACACGACCCGCCGAGGGTTCTTCACCAAGGCGATCGTGGCCGGTGCCGCCGGCGCAGCCGGGCTGGCGGCGACGGCGCAACCCGCTGCCGCCGGGATCGGGACCGGCGAAGAGTTCACGCTCGGCGTGTACAACCAGGCCAACGACACGACCACGCTGTTCCGCGCCGCTCCCAGCGACAAGACCGGCCTCGCAGTCTCCGTGGACGGTGCGGCGGTCGCCGCATCGGGCTCGTCCCCCACCGGCACGGGACTCGAAGGGAGCACCACCTCCGGGACCGGCATCGTCGGCCTCGCCGACGGAGGCGACGGCGCCTTCGGTCAGACCGTGAGTGGCCGCGGCGTCGTCGGCACCGCGGACACCGGGGTCGGGCTGTCGGCCTTCAGTGAGAGCGGAACCGGGGCCGTGGTGGGCAGCACCACGGGAGTGCCGCTCCAGATCACCCCGGGGTCGACGGTCGGCCCGCCGACGTCCGGCTTCCACCCGACCGGTGGGATCTACCTCGATGCTGCCGGCCAACTCTTCATCTGTCTCGGCGACGAGTCCCCGGGCTTCTGGAGCCTGGTGAACACCCCACCCGGGCTGCAGCTCCTCGGCACACCACAGCGCGCGTACGACTCCCGACCGGGACAACCCGGCTCCGGCCCGAAGGGCACGTTCGGTGCCGGGGAGACACGGACCATCGATCTCTCGCTCGACGCCGACATCTTCGACTCCGACATCTCGGTCCTCGTCAACGCAACCGTCACCAGCACGACGGGCGCCGGATACGGGTCGATCTACTCCGCGGACAACGAGACGCTGAACCCGCCGCCGTTCTCGAGCATCAACTGGACGTCGACCGGTCAGACGATCGGCAACAACGTCCAGAGCCGGGTCTTCGAGTCACAGGTCAAGGTGTACGTCTCTCGAGCGACGCACGTGATCCTCGACGTCGTGGGCTACGTCCCCTCCGCGCTCGAAGGGGCCGCTCCCCTGGCCAAGGGCGCGACCGCGTCGGCGCGCCAGCGTTGACCCCGGGGCTGGAGCCGTCCCCACCGATCGAGGTCTACGCCAGCCGGGCGAGGGACGCGAGAGGCGCCGACACTCACCACGGGTGTCGGCGCCCTCCGGCGGCGGATCAGCCACATCGAACGACGCCTCCCTGAGTCGTCGTTGTCGCTGCATCCCGGCCCATCCCCGACCCCTGTCCGAATCGACGGTGTGACCTGAGACCACAGTAAGGAGTGGCCTCGCCACTGTCAGTAGGTCGTTCGGCCGATTCTGGGCCGTCAGGTGGGACCGAAGGCGCGTTCGAGGGCGTCGATGTAGCGACCGGCCACGGCGTCGACGGCGTCGTCGTCCATCTCGAGGAACGGGAACGCCGGGTCGCCGACCGGATCGAACGGCGAGCTGTTCAGGTGACGCAGCGTCAACACGATCATCGACAGCACCAGGTCGGGATCGACGTCGGCGCGCAGCTCTCCCGCGGCGACGGCCGCGTCGATCACCGGCCGGAGCGCCGCCGCGTAGAAGTCGTTGGCGACGCGGCGGACCGCAACACGAGCGTCGACGTCGATCTCGTTCGCGGTCGCGAACGCCATCCGCTGCTGGACGGGATCGGCCCGGAAGAACGCCAGCCACTGCACGACGGTGCTGCGGAGGATGTCGAAGAACGGCTGGTCGGTGTCGACCACGCCGATCGTGGCCTGCGCGATCTTCGTCGACGCCGCTTCGCAGACCGTCGCGAACAGATCGCGCTTGTCCTCGAAGTACTGGAACAACGAGCCCTTGGCGATCCCCGCCTCGCGGGCGACCACGTTGAGGCTCCCGGCCGAGAACCCGCGGCTGCCGAACTCGGCCATCGCGGCGTCGACGATCCGCTCCCGCTTGTCGGCGGGGAGGTTCGTCCACGTCGGCTTCGGCACCGTCGTCGCCTGTCCTACCGCTTCGGGAGGTCGACGCGGCCGAACACCGTGACCTCCTGCCGGAGCGGCACGAGGTCCCGCCGGTACTGGCGGTGCGTCGACTCGACGGCCCGGTCGACGGCAGCGCGCGCCTCGGCGAGTTCGGCTCGGAGGCGTTCGACCTCGGCCTCGAGCGCCATGACCCGCTTCACGCCGGCGAGGTTCAGACCGTCGTCGGTGAGCTCGGACACCCGGCGCAGCATCTCGATGTCGGCGTCGGAGTAGCGACGGCTGCCGCCACTGGTCCGAGCGGGGTCGACCAGACCCTTGCGTTCGTAGATCCGCAGCGTCTGGGGATGGACGCCGGCGAGTTCGGCCGCGACCGAGATGACGTACACGGCTCGCTGCTTGGATCCCGACATCTACATCACACCCCCAGGTGGCTGCGTGGCGACTCGTCGGAGAGGTCGGCGAGCGCCTCGATCGCCTTGCGCTCCTCCTTCGACAGCTTGGCAGGAACGGCGACCTCGATGGTGACGAGGAGCGATCCCTTCTTGCCCTTGCGCTCGACGCCGCGCCCGGAGAGCCGGAAGACCTTGCCCGAGCGGGTTCCGGCCGGGACCTTGATCTTGACCGGGTCGCCGCCGAGCGTGGGGACGGCGATCTCGGCCCCGAGCGCCGCCTCGGCGAACGTCACCGGGACGGTGACGGTGAGGTCGTCACCGGATCGACCGAAGATCGGGTGCGCACCGACGTCGACGGTGACCTCGAGGTCACCGGGCGGACCGCCGTTGCGGCCGGGGCCGCCGCGACCCTTGAGACGGATCTTCTGGCCCGAGGAGACCCCGGCCGGGATCCGGACCTTGATCTCGCGTGGGCGGTGTTCGACACCCGTGCCCCGACAGTTGGTGCACGGGTCGGTGATGGTCACCCCGCGGCCCTGGCAGGTCGGACAGGGCTGGGAGAACGAGAAGAAACCCTGGTTGTCGTCCCGTACCCCGCGCCCACCGCAGTCGGTGCAGACGAGGGGGGTCGAACCCGGTTCGGCGCCGCTCCCGTGGCACTGGCTGCAGGAGGCCTCCGACGTCAGGTGGACGGCGGTGGTGAGCCCGTTGACGGCGTCCTCGAAGCTGAGGTGCAGCGAGGCCGCCAGGTCGGCGCCCCGCTGGGGGCCCACGCCGCGGCTCCCGCGACCACCGCGACCGCCGGCACCACGGTTGAACAGGCCACCGAAGATGTCGCCCAGGTCGCCGACGTCGCCGGTGTCGAAGCGGAACCCGCCGGGTCCGCCGGCGCCGCCCATGCCCCCCATCCCGCCCATCGGGCTGCGACGGACCTCGTCGTACTCCTTGCGCTTGGCTTCGTCACCGAGCACGTCGTAGGCGGCCGACGCCTCCTTGAAACGGTCCTCGGCGGCGTCGTCGCCGGGGTGCTTGTCGGGATGGTTCTCGCGCGCCAGCTTGCGGTACGCCTTGGTGATCTCGGCCTTGGTTGCGGACTCCGAGACGCCGAGCGTCTTGTAGTAGTCCTTCTCGAACCATTCACGTTGCGGTGCCATCGGGGTCCTTCACCTCCTCCATCTCGATTTTTCGTTCGTTCACCGAAACGGTTGCGTGAACGAACGACAGATCTTCAGCCGGCGACCTTGACCATGGCGGGACGGATCACGCGACCGTTCCACTGGTACCCGGTCCGGAGCACCTCGGTGACGACCGGGGTGTCCCGTTCGTCGTCGGGGTCGCCCGGCTCGTGCACGACGGCCTCGGCCAGGTTGGGATCGAAGTCGGCACCGGCCGGGTCGACCCGCTCGAGGCCCTCCTTCTCGAGGAACCCGTAGAGCTGGCTGGCGACGGCCTCGACGTGTTCGTGGCCCTGGGCCCGGGCGGCGTCGATGGCGTCGAGCACCGGGAGCAGCCGTTCGACGAAGCTGCCCTGGGTCCGGGTCACCTCGTCGGCGATCCGCTTCTGCGAGAGCTTGCGGAAGTTGTCGAAGTCGGCAGCGGTGCGCTGGTAGGCGTCGAGGAACTGGTCGCGCTCGGCGACGAGGGCATCGAGTTGCCCGACCGTGATCTCGGCCGGCTCGTCGAGGGCGGATTCGTCGAGGGCTGGTTCGTCGAGGGGGGTGTCGTCGAGGGGGGTGTCGGCGGGCTCGCCGGCCGGGTCACCGGCCGACGCTCCCGTCGCCTCTGCGGGGCCTTCCTCGAGGGGGGTCTCGGAGGGATCGCTCATCGGAGCCGGATCACTCGTCCTCGTCGACGATCTCGGCGTCGACGACCTCGTCGTCGTCCGCCGAGGTCGCACCGGCACCGGCACCCGAACCCGGGTACTCGGCATCGGACTGGGCGGCCGACTCGTAGAGCTTCTGGGTGAAGTCCTGCGAGCTGGTCATCAGGTTCTCGGTGGCCTGCTTGATCTCGGCGACGTCGTCGCCCGACAGCGCGGTCTTGAGGGCCGCGAGCGTGTCCTCGACCTTGGTCTTGTCCTCGCCCTCGAGCTTCTCGCCCTGCTCCTTGAGCAGCTTCTCGGTCTGGTAGACGAGGTTCTCGCCCTGGTTGCGGGCCTCGGCCTCTTCTCGGCGCTTGGAGTCCTCCTCGGCGTGGGCCTCGGCGTCCTTGACCATGCGCTCGATGTCGTCCTTGGCGAGCGAGCTCTGACCGGTGATGGTCATCGACTGCTCCTTGTCGGTCGCCCGGTCCTTGGCCGACACGTGGACGATGCCGTTGGCGTCGATGTCGAAGGTGACCTCGATCTGGGGCACGCCACGAGGGGCCGGGGGCAGGTCGACGAGCTGGAACTTGCCGAGCGTCTTGTTGAACTGGCTCATCTCGCGCTCGCCCTGGAGGACGTGGATCTCGACCGACGGCTGCATGTCCTCGGCGGTCGTGAACACCTCGGTCCGCTTGGTGGGGATCGTGGTGTTTCGCTCGATGAGTCGGGTCATGACGCCGCCCTTGGTCTCGATGCCGAGCGACAGCGGCGTGACGTCGAGCAGGAGGACGTCCTTGACGTCGCCCTTGAGCACGCCGGCCTGGACCGCAGCACCGATGGCCACGACCTCGTCGGGGTTGACGCCCTTGTGGGGCTCGTTGCCGGTGAACTCGGTGACCATCTCGGTCACGGCGGGCATGCGGGTGGAACCGCCGACCAGGATCACGTGGTCGAGGTCGCCCTTGCTCATGCCGGCGTCCTTGAGCGCCTGTTCGAACGGGTCCTTGCACCGCTCGAGCAGGTCGGCCGTGAGCTCTTGGAACTTGGCCCGGGTCAACTGCTCGTCGAGGTGGAGCGGCCCGTCCTGGGTCGCGGTGATGAAGGGCAGGTTGATCTGGGTCGACTGGACCTGGCTCAGCTCGATCTTGGCCTTCTCGGACGCTTCCTTGAGCCGCTGCACGGCCATGTTGTCCTTGGAGAGGTCGACCGAATGGGCGGCCTTGAACTGGTCGACGAGCCAGTCCATGACCCGCTGGTCCCAGTCGTCGCCGCCGAGGTTGGTGTCGCCGTGGGTCGACTTGACCTCGAACACGCCGTCGCCGATCTCGAGGACCGACACGTCGAAGGTGCCGCCGCCGAGGTCGAACACGAGGATCGTCTGGTCGCCGTCGCCCTCCTTGTCGAGGCCGTAGGCGAGGGCAGCCGCGGTGGGCTCGTTGATGATGCGCAGCACCTCGAGGCCGGCGATGGCGCCGGCTTCCTTGGTGGCCGTGCGCTGGGCGTCGTCGAAGTAGGCGGGGACGGTGATCACGGCCTGGGTGACGGTGTCGCCCAGGTAGCTCTCGGCGTCACGCTTCAGCTTCTGGAGCGTGCGGGCCGAGATCTCCTGCGGCGTGTAGTCCTTGCCGTCGATGTCGACGGTCCAGGCGCTGCCGACGTGGCGCTTGACCGAACGGATCGTGCGGTCGGGGTTGGTGATCGCCTGGCGCTTGGCGACCTCACCGACGAGGACCTCACCGCCCTTGGAGAAGGCGACGACCGACGGGGTGGTGCGCGCACCCTCGCTGTTGGGGATGACGACAGGGTCGCCGGCCTCGAGGACCGCGACGACAGAGTTGGTGGTACCGAGGTCGATTCCGACGGCCTTGGGCATGGTTGTTGCCTCCAGTTGGAGCGGTGGGCAGATCGGGGGAAGAGTCCGAGACTGCCACGTCCACCCAGAGGTTTCCTGGCGCCTCGACAGGGACCAGCATAAAACCTGAGTGTGAGATTGACAACTTTGGTCAATCACCCGCCGCGGCAACGGTGGCAGCGGCCTGGGCCACGCCGCAGAGTCGGGTCGCAGCGCGCCTACCAGAAGTTGGGCATCGACTCCCGCGCCGATCTGGCCGACGCATTGCAGCTGACGAACCCCTCTGCGTGATCTCCCGTTGCCGCGACGCGTCGGTGCGTCGCCCGCTG
>JBFIHN010000009.1:0-20817 GCA_041601775.1 Acidimicrobiales bacterium | reverse complement strand
TCGGTGGCCAAGATCGTCTCGGCCCTGCTGGGCGCGCACGGGCTCACGGTCGGCACCTACGGGAGCCCGCACCTCGAGTCGATCCGTGAGCGCATCAGCCGCAACGTCGACCGCATCACCGAGGCGGAGTTCGCCGACGTGGTGTCGGAGATCGCGGCGCTCGAGTCGCTCTTCCCCGATCGCCCCAGCTACTTCGACCTGCTGACGGCGACGGCGTTCTCGTGGTTCGCCCGCGAGGCGGTCGAGGTCATGGTGGTCGAGGTCGGCCTCCTCGGCCGCTACGACTCGACCAACGTGGTCGACGCCGACGTCGCGGTGATCACCAACGTCGGACAGGACCACACCGACGGTGTGGGGGAGTGGCGTCGGGCCATCGCCCACGAGAAGGCCGGCATCATCAGCGACCGCAGCGCGGTGATCATCGGCGAGACCGATCCGGAACTCGTCGACGTGTTCCGAGCCGAGGGCGGCGCGCTCCACTGGGTGCGGGACGAGGAGTTCGGGTCGTCGTCGTCGGCCATCGCCGTCGGCGGCCGTCTGATGGGCGCCTACACCCCGACGTCGCGCTACCACGACCTGTTCCTCCCGCTGCACGGATCGCACCAGGTCGACAACGCCGCCGTGGCCATCGCCGCCGTGGAGTCGTTCTTCGGACGACCGCTCGACCCCGAGGTCGTGCAGGAGGCGCTCTCGGCCGTCGCAATACCGGGCCGGTTCGAGGTCGTGCACCGTTCACCGCTCATCGTCCTCGACGCCGCGCACAATCCCGACGGAACCGCCGCGGCAGCCACCACGTTCCGCGACGAGTTCGAGCCCGACGGGTCGCTCACGCTGCTGGTGGGCCTCCTCGGCGGGCGCGACATCGAGGAGACGCTGGCGCCGCTGGTCGGCCTCGGTGCGCGACGGATCGTCTGCGTCGAGGCCGACTCCCCGCGAGCGGTCTCCGCCGTCGACGTCGCCTCCGGTGTGTCCCGTCTCGTGTCAGCGGGTCGGGCGCCGGCCATTCCCGAGGTCACCATCGTCGACGATGTGGCGACGGCGATCGGCCGGGCCACCGAGCGTATGGCCAGCGACGACGCCTTGTTGATCGCGGGCTCGACCTACGTCGTGGGCGCAGCCCGGACGGCGCTGCGCCGCTCCGACCTTGGATCCACGCTCACCGGTCCCTAGCCTCGGCGGCGTGAACCAGACCTTCGTCATGTGCAAGCCCGACGCCGTGGAACGCGGCCTCGTCGGCGAGATCATCAGCCGGATCGAACGCAAGGGCTTGACCCTCGTCGCCGCCGAGCTCCGGACGGCCGACCGTGCCCTCGCCGAGGCGCACTACGACGAGCACAAGGAGCGCCCGTTCTTCGGCGAGCTCGTCGACTTCTTGACCCGTGCTCCGGTCATGGCCATGATCGTCGAGGGTCCCGACGACAACACCTTCTCGATCTGTCGCACGCTCATCGGCAAGACCAGCGTCGACGACGCCCAGCCGGGCTCGATCCGCGGCGACTTCGCGACGACCACCAACGAGAACCTCGTCCACGGCAGCGACGCCCACGAGTCCGCCGCCCGCGAGATCGGCCTCTGGTTCCCCAACCGCTGACGGTTCTGGGTGCGCGTTCCGCCATCTGACGTCCCGATCCTGCACCCAGAAGCGATGGGGTGGGCGTTCGATGTTGCAGTCGCGTGACAAACCGTTACGATGGGGAAATCTGTGGGCGCTCGTCGTGAGCATCCGCGCTGACCGGGCGACGTCCGGGCCCAACCGGTAGCCTCCCGACGGAACCGGCCTCCCGTTTCCCGCACCCGATCGGTGATCCCCATGTCCGAGAACGTCTTCACCTCACTCATGGGCCGCGACATGGCGGTCGACCTCGGCACCGCCAACACGGTGGTGTACGTGCGCGGGCGCGGCATCGTGCTCAACGAGCCGTCGGTGGTGGCGGTCAACGTCCGCGACGGCCGTCCGCTGGCGGTCGGTACCGAAGCCAAACGGATGATCGGTCGGACGCCGAGCCACATCCAGGCCATCCGGCCGCTCAAGGACGGCGTGATCTCGGACTTCGAGATCTGCGAGAAGATGCTGCGGTACTTCATCCAGAAGGTGCACAACCGCCGTTGGGCCAAGCCGCGCATGGTCATCTGCGTCCCTTCGGGCATCACCGGGGTCGAACAACGCGCGGTGCTCGAGGCCGCCGAGTTCGCTGGTGCACGCAAGCCCGCCCACATCATCGAAGAGCCCATGGCCGCGGCCATCGGCGCCGGACTCCCGGTCCAGGAGCCGACCGGCAACATGATCGTCGACATCGGCGGTGGCACCACCGAGGTGGCCGTCATCTCCCTCGGTGGCATCGTCGCGAGCCAGTCGGTCCGGGTCGCCGGCGACGAACTGGACGATGCCATCATCCAGCACATCAAGAAGGAGTACTCCCTCGCCCTCGGCGAGCGGACCGCGGAAGAGATCAAGATGGCGCTCGGCTCCGCGTGGCCCCTCGAGGAGGAGATCTACGCCGAGGTCCGCGGTCGTGACCTGATCACCGGCCTCCCCAAGACCATCGTGACCTCCACCGAGGAGATCCGCGAGGCGATCGAGGAGCCGGTCTCGGCCATCATCGACGCCGTGAAGGTCACCCTCGACAAGACGCCGCCGGAGTTGGCTGCCGACATCATGGAGAAGGGCATCGTGCTCGCGGGCGGTGGCGCCCACCTCCACGGCCTCGACGCCCGACTCGAGCACGAGACCGGGATGCCCATCGTCATCGCCCATGATCCGCTCCACGCGGTGGCCCTCGGGTCGGGGATGGCCCTCGAGGAGTTCGACGCCCTCAAGGACGTCCTGTTCAACAACCCGCCCGAGCACTAGCCCTGTGCCGAACTGCGCAGCAATGGTGGCGTCCCTGTGGCCATGACCTCGCCCCGGCGCGGGCGGCCCCGCTACACGATCGTGGTCCTGGTGCTCTTCTCGATCACGGTGCTCACGCTCGACTTCCGTGATGTCGGCATCGTCCAGGACGCACGTCACGCCGTGGGATCGGCGCTCAGCCCCGTCCAGGGCGCCGCCGACTTCGTGGCCACGCCGTTCCAGAACGGCTGGAACGGCATCACCAACTACACCGACCTGTCCGACGAGAACCGGGAACTCCAGGAGCGTGTCGACGAACTCGAGGGCCAGATCGCCCAGGACGAAGACGTGCGGGTGCAGTACGAGCAGCTCCTCGACACCGTCGACATTCCCTGGGTCGGATCGATCTCGACAGCGACCGCCCGGGTGATCCAACAGCCGGCCAGCGCCTTCTCGCACATCGTGGTCATCGACAAGGGGTCGTCGGTCGGGATCCGCGTGGGCATGCCGGTCGTCACCGGTGCCGGACTGGTGGGGCAGGTCGTCGACGTGTCGTCGAGCCGGTCGTCGGTGCAGTTGCTGACCGATCCCGAGTTCCGGGTCGGCGTCCGGTTGGCCTCCAGCCAGCGATTCGGTACCGCGAAGGGACAGGGCGCCTCGCGCGACCTGCGCATCGACACCGGGATCGAGCCCGACGAGGACGATGCCGACATCCCCGACGACGAGGTCCTGACGACGTCGGGCATCGACGACCGCTCGTCGTTCCCGGCATCGATCCCCGTCGGCCGTGTCCGCAGGACCGCCGAGGCCAATGGCGGCCTCACGCTCGAGGTGTTCGCGACGCCGCTCGCCGACCTCGGCGAGCTGTCGTTCGTGAACGTGCTGTTGACCTCCCCGGTGGGCTGACTCGTGCGCGCCGTCCGCTTCGCTCTCGTACTCGTGTTGGTTCTCGTGGTGCAGACGACCTGGCTCGCGGATCTCCGGCCGTTCTCGGTGCCCGGTGACCTCCTGCTCCTCGTCGCGATCGCCGGTGGGATGGCAGCGGGCCCGGTCCGGGGCGCCACGGTGGGTTTCGTCGCCGGGCTCGCCCTCGACTTCGTCCTGCTCTCGCCGTTCGGCCTCACCGCGCTGGCCTACCTGGCGGTGGGGTACGTCGTCGGCAGCGTCCACGACGGTGTGCTCCGCTCGGCTCCGTGGATCCCCGTCGTGGTGACCCTCGTGGCGTCGATGACGGCGATCGTCTTCTACGTCGTCCTGGGCCAGTTGATGGGACAGCAGTTCCGGGGCCCGGATCTGCCCCGAATCGTGCTGGTGACGTCGGTGATGAACGCCCTGCTCGCGATTCCGGCGCTCCACGTGATGCGATGGGTGGAGGAAGCAGCCCCCGATCGCATGATGCGCCAGCCCGTCCGAGGTCTCCGATGACGAACGCAGAATCCCCGCGGTTCCGCCTTGCCGTGCTGGCGGTCGTGGTCCTGGCCCTGTTCGCGGCGCTCTTCGCCCGGCTCTGGTATCTGCAGATCCTGTCGTCGGAACCGTTGCTCGAGGCCGCCGAAGCCAACCGCATCCGGGTGATCCAGGTCGAGGCGCCACGGGGCCGGATCCTCGATCGCAACGGCAAGGTGCTGGTCGACAACCGCGTGTCGACCGTGGTCACCGTCGACCGGGTCCTCTTCAACGAACTCGACGACGACGAGGCGGCGGAGATGATCAACCGGCTCGCCACCGAGATGTCCCGGTATGGATCCCCGGCCACCGTCGACGCCTTGATCGACCGGGTCAACGACCAGCGGTACTCGCAGTACGCGCCGGTACCCGTGGCCGAGGACGTGACCGAGGAGCTCAAGATCTACGTCGAGGAACACAGCGAGCTGTTCCCCTCGGTCGCGGTCGAGCGCACGGCCGTGCGTCGCTACACCTACGGGACCCGGGCCGCGCACGTGATCGGCTACGTCGGCGAGATCGGGGACACCGACCTCGAGGACCGAGCCGACAAGCCCAAGACGTACCAACGCGGTGACCAGATCGGGAAGACCGGTGTCGAGCGGATCTACGAGGACGATCTGCGCGGCACGCCGGGCCAGACCGTCTACGAGGTCGACGCGCAGGGGCGACCGGTCCGTGTGCTCGAGGACCTGTCCAAGCCGCCGATCCCCGGCGACGACGTCTGGTTGACCATCGACAGCACCACGCAGGCGGTGGCCGAGGACCTGCTGAAGGAAGCGCTCGACGGCGCTCGGAACCGACCGCCCAGCGGCGACAACCCGGAGAACGAGGCTCCCGGCGGCTCGGTCGTGGTGACCGACCCCCGCGACGGTTCGGTCCTGGCCATGGCCAGCTATCCGACCTTCGATCCTGCCGACTTCATCAACGGGATCTCGTCGTCGCGCTATGCGTACCTGACCGACGAGGCCAACCACGATCCGCTCACCAACCGCGCCATCCAGGGGCAGTACGCACCGGGCTCGACCTTCAAGCTGATCTCGGGGTACGCCGCCCTGGCCGACGGTCTGCGTGAGGCCACCACGCCGTACTACGACACCGGCTCGCACACCCTCGAGAACTGCGAGGGCCAGTGCACGTTCCGGAACGCGGGATCGAAGGCCTATGGCACCGTCGACCTCCAGCGGGCGATCACCGTCTCGTCCGACGCGTACTTCTATTCGGTCGGTGAGGACTTCTGGAACGCCCGGGGCCGTCTCGGTGACGAGGCCTTCCAGGAGTCGGCTCGCCTCTTCGGGTTCGATCAGGAGACCGGTGTCCCGTTGCCCTTCGAACAGGACGGCCGCATCCCGACGCCCGAGCAACGCAAGGCCCAGTACGACGCGAACCCCGGCGCGTTCCTCGAACGCAACTGGTTCACCGGCGACAACGTCAACATGGCGATCGGTCAGGGCGACGTGGCGGTGACGCCCCTGCAGTTGGCCAACGCCTACGCCACGTTCGCCAACGGCGGCACCCGGTACGCGCCGAACATCGCCACGAAGATCACGCGCGGCGGCAGCGAGAACACGGTCAAGCGGACCTTCGAGCCCCGCATCAACGGCACGATCGAACTCCCGCCGGAGTATCGCGACGGGCTCCTCCAGGGGCTGGTCGGGGTCACGTCCGTGAGCGGGGGCACCGCGTTCGGCACCTTCCAGGGCTTCCCGTTGACGGAGTACCCCGTCGCAGGGAAGACCGGTACGGCGCAGGTCAACGACAAGGCCGACACCGCCGTCTTCGCGGCGTTCGGCCCGGCCTACGCCCCCGAGTACCAGGTCGCCGTGATCCTCGAGGAGTCCGGCTTCGGCGGCACGGCTGCCGCGCCGGTGGCCAGGAAGCTCTTCGATCAGTTCGCCGGCGTCGCACCGCCGCCGGAGCTCCAGCCCGGCGGCGAGTTGGTGTACCCGGAGAGCGCGGAAGACCAGCCCACGCAGGAAGATCTCGCGCGGGTCGGGAGCGCGGACTGATGGAAGCGTTCGCCGGACGCTGGCCGGGGACCACCCGGTCCGCGAGCTCGATGCGTCGGAACCCGTCTGCGGCGTGGCGCCACGTCGACCTGATCCTGGTGGGGTCGGTCGCCGCGATCTCGCTCATCGGGACCTTGATGGTCTTCTCCGCCACCCGGGGCACGGACCCGGACAACGTCAACGCCGCCACGCTGCAGCGTCACGTCGTGTTCCTGCTCACCGGAGCGACGGTGATGGCGCTGGTCTCCATGATCGACTACCGACGGTTCCGCGAATGGGCGCTGATGGCCTACCTGGGCGTGTGTGCCCTGCTGGTGCTCGTCATCTCCCCACTGGGAACCGAGGTCAACGGCGCGCAGGCCTGGTTCAACCTCGGCTCCTTCCAGCTCCAGCCGTCCGAGCTGACCAAGATCGCGGTGATCCTCGTGTTGGCGTCGCTCGGCGCACAGTTCGGCGGCGACATCGATGTCCGGCGGCTCGCGCTGTTGCTGGCGGTACCCGGCGTCCCGCTCCTGTTCATCCTGCTCCAGCCCGACCCGGGCACCGCCATGGTGATCGTCGCCATCACCATGGGTGTGCTGCTGGTGTCGAACGTCCGCGCCAAGCACATCGCCGCGCTCACGCTGTTCGGTCTCACCGGCCTCGTCTTCGTGCTCAACAGTGGGCTGCTCGAGGACTACCAGAAGAGTCGGCTCACGGTGTTCCTCAACCCCAACGCGGCGCTGCGCGAAGAGGCCTACAACCTCAACCAGTCGAAGATCGCGATCGGGTCCGGTGGCGTGTTGGGCAAGGGCATCTTCGAGGGGACCCAGACCCAGCTCGACATCGTCCCCGAACAACACACCGACTTCATCTTCACCGCGGTGGGCGAGGAGTTGGGCTTCGTCGGCGCAGGGACGCTGCTGATCCTCTTCGGCATCCTGTGCTGGCGGATCTGGCGCATCGCGCAGCTGTCCCGCGACCAGTTGGGTCTCCTGCTGTGCGTCGGGGTCCTGTCGATGATCGTGTTCCAGACGTTCCAGAACGCAGGGATGACGATGGGCATCATGCCCATCACCGGAATCCCCCTGCCGTTGGTGAGCCACGGCGGTTCGTCGACCATCGCGCTCTTCGCCGGCCTCGGCCTGGTCCAGAACGTGCACATGCGCCGCTTCAGCTGACCCGCGCGCTCAGTCGGCGACGTCCAGGCGGAGCAGGAGCGAGCTCTCCGGGAAGAGGCGGGGCATCTGGATGCCGACCGTCTCGAGGGTCGCGCCCGTCGCCTCCACGCCCTCACCGTCGATCCACGACGGCTGCTCGAGTGCCAGCCCGAGGACGTCGCCGTGCATGGTGATCCGACGTGCCCGGTACGTGCGGTGGCGATCGAGGCCGCGGAGACGGAGCCGCGGGGGAGTGGGCGCCTGGCTCGTGGTCAGCTGTGCGAACGAGAACACCGCCGACGACCGGTCCGGGGCGACGACCCCGTGGGCCATCGACGCATCGTCGGGCGGATCGAGACGCACGACGTCGCCGGTGTGGAGCAGCGGCCGGAGTTCCTTGTGCAAGGCGACCCAGGCGCGGACCTTGTCGAGGTCCCGATCCGACGCGTCGAGCAGGTTCCATTCGATGCCGAGGTGACCGAACAGCGCCGTCGCGGCCCGGAACGCGAGCCGATGGGTGCGGCCCGTGGTGTGGGCTCGGGGTGGGCCGATGTGCGCGCCCATCGCCGCCGGCGGGAGGAAGGTCGTGAATCCCCGCTGGATCGTCTGCCGTTCGAGCGGGTCGTTGCAGTCCGATGTCCAGATGCGTTGCGTCCGTCGCAGGATCCCGGCGTCGGCCCGGCCGCCGCCCGATGCACACGACTCGATCTCGACGTCGGGATACCCGACCCGGAGGGCGTCGAGCAGGCGGTAGAGCGCGAGGGTCTGGGCGTGGGAGCCGACTGCGGCGACATCGCGGTTCATGTCCCACTTCACGAAGGCGATGTCGTGGTCGGCGAGGAGCCGGGAGAGCGCATCGTGGAGGTGGTGCCAGCACTCGTCGTTGGTGAGGTCGAGCACCAGTTGGTTGCGCCCGGTGACGTTCGGGTCGCCCATGACCCAGTCCGGGTGGGCGCGGAAGAGGTCGGAGTCGGGATTGACCATCTCCGGCTCGACCCAGATCCCGAACTCCATCCCGAGACCGGTCACGTGGTCGATGAGCGGCCCCAGACCGTCGGGATGCGCCTCGGGTGACACGAACCAGTCGCCGAGCCCGGCGGTGTCGTCGCGTCGGCCCCCGAACCAGCCGTCGTCGAGCACGAACCGTTCGACGCCGACGGCCGCGGCTCGATCGGCGAGGGTCCGCAGCCGGGTGAGGTCGTGGTCGAAGTAGACGGCCTCCCAGGTGTTGAGCAGGACCGGACGAGGACGTTCGGGGAGCGACCGGCGCACGTGGCGGTGGAACCGCTGGCTGCACGCCGTCAGGCCCCGGCCCGTGGTGGCGAGGAGCGTGGGCGCGGCGTGGCGTTCGCCCGGTCCGAGGACGACCTCGCCCGGCGCCAGGGCCTCGCCGGCCTGGACGTAGCGTCGACCGTCGGGCAGGCGCTCGATGCGGATCGTGTGGTTCCCGCTCCACGCCAGGTGGATGCCGCGGACGTCACCGTGGTGTTCGCCGAAGCCGGACGGACCGAAGAACGCCACGGGAACCGAGTCGTGCGAGGTGCGCCCGCGCCGGGTCTCGATGAGGTGCGTGCCGAGCGGCCAACCGATGCGTCGTGGCTGGAACTCGGCACACCACTGGCCGGTGAGACGCAGGATCTCGTCGGCATGGTCGGGGAGGGGGAGGGTCGCGGCCAGATGGTCGACGAAGAGCAGGTCGTCGGCGGTGTTGGTGACCGACACGTCGACGGTGACGACGTCGCCGACCTGCGCGGTGCCGGCGACGGTGACGCCGGCGGCCTCGTCGACCGCCTCGAACCGGAGGCCGGCCGAGTCCACCGACCACCGTGTCTCGCACTCGCGGAGCCCGACCGGCCCGCCGGCTCGGTGGCATTCGAGTCCGAGGCGGCCTGCGAAGCCGGGGTCGAGGGGCACGAGCGAGAGCCGTGGCTCGCGGTCGAGTGTCGCCGGCGCCCGAGGACGGTCGACCAGCTCCGCCAGTGCGTCGAGCGGTCCTGGGTCCTCGCCCCAGTGCACGACGGCGGGCACCGGGCCCGCGACGTCGACCACGAGACAGGCGTCACGGTCTCCGAGCACATGCAGGTCCACCCCGGCACCCTTCCACGTTCGTCCGGCCGGGGCGATGGTTCGGGGATCCACGGGGGCCGTCCGGTAGCGTGTGACCACCGTGCCCATGACTTCTTCGTCATCGTCGGGCGCGACCACCGATGTGTGGCCGGCGCTCGAACGACATCTCGCCTCTGTTGCGAAGCCGGCGCGCTACATCGGACTCGAGGATGGAGCGCCGGCATCCGAACGCGCCCCGGGGAAGGTCGGATGGCTCCTGTGCTATCCGGACACCTACGAGATCGGGCTGCCCAACCAGGGCCTCCAGATCCTCCGGGAGATCGTCAACGAACGCGACGACGCATTCGCCGAACGCGGCTACGCCGTCTGGACCGACCTCGAGGCGGTGATGCGGCGCGAGAAGATCCCGTTCTTCTCGATCGAGACCCATGCGCCGGCGTCGACGTTCGACGTGATCGCCTTCAACCTCTCGGCCGAACTCGTCTACACCAACGTCTTGAACTGCGTGGACCTCGCCGGTGTCCCGGTGCGCGCTGCGGACCGGGCCGACGACGACCCGCTCGTCGTCATCGGCGGCCACTGCACGTACAACCCGGAACCCATCGCCGACTTCGTCGACATCGTGGTCCTGGGAGACGGTGAAGAGGTCATCAGCGAGATCACCGTCGTCCTCGCCGCATGGAAGGCCGAGGGCAAGACCCCGGGATCGCGTGCCAACGTCCTCCGCGCCCTGTCCCACGTCGAGGGCGTCTACGTCCCCTCGTTGTACGACGTCGCCTACGACGGCGAGTTCCTGGCTGCGGTCACCCCCCGCTACGCCGACGTGCCCGAGCGGGTCGAGAAGCGCACCATCGCCGATCTCGCCGAGTGGCCCTACCCCAAGCAACAGCTGGTTCCCTTGACCGAGGTGGTCCACGACCGCCTCAACGTCGAGGTGTTCCGCGGTTGTACTCGTGGTTGTCGGTTCTGCCAGGCCGGGATGATCACCCGTCCGGTGCGCGAACGTCCGGCCGATCAGGTCCGGTCGATGATCGACGAGGGTCTGAAACGCACGGGCTACGACGAGGTCACGCTGACGAGCCTGTCGACCGCCGACTTCTCGGGGATCGAACAGACCGTCTCCGACGTCATGGACCTCGACACCGGGTCGGCGCAGCCGATCACGCTGGGGCTGCCGTCGCTGCGGGTCGACGCCTTCACCGTCGGTCTCGCCAACAAGATCCAGAACGCCCGCCGCACCGGTCTCACCTTCGCTCCGGAGGCCGGGACCTGGCGGATGCGCCAGATCATCAACAAGCTCATCCGCGAGGAAGACCTGTACGGCGCCGTCGGATCGGCGTACTCGCAGGGGTGGCGACGGATGAAGCTCTACTTCCTCACCGGGCTGCCCTCCGAGACCGACGAGGACACCCTCGGGATCGCCGAGCTCGCGAAGAACTGCGTGGAGCTCGGCAAGGAGCACCACAAGAACCCCAGCGTGACCGTGAGCGTCGGCGGGTTCGTGCCCAAACCGTTCACGCCGTTCCAGTGGTTCGGCCAGAACACCGAGGAGGAGTTGCGTCGCAAGATCAACCTGCTGCGCGACGCCACCCGCAAGTCGCATGGCGTGAACCTCAAGTGGCACGACTCGCGCGCCTCGGTCATCGAAGGGCTGTTGTCGCGTGGCGACCGGCGACTCGGACGGGTCATCGAGTTGGTCTGGGAGCGCGGCGGCATCTTCCAGGAGTGGTCGGAGCACTTCGACATCGATCTGTGGATGGGAGCGATGGCCGAGTGCGGTCTCGATCCCGACTGGTTCATCCACCGCCACCGCACCGAGAACGAGGTCCTGCCCTGGGACCACCTCTCGGCGGGCCTCCACAAGGACTTCCTCTGGATGGACTGGCAGGACGCGCTGGCCGAGGTCGGCCTCCCGGACTGCCGCTGGACGCCCTGCTACGACTGCGGTGCCTGCACCGGCTACTCCATCGAGCACATCGTGGCGTCCGCGACGCCACCAGCCGGCGGGAGTCAGGGGACGGGTGTGGACCTGTCCGCCGGGCACACCGTGCCGGTCCAGTTGACGCCCCGTGCCGTGGGGGTCGCGAAGTGACGCCCCCACAGAAGGAACGCATCCGCATCCGATTCAGCAAGTTCGGTCGGGTCCGGTTCACCTCACACCGGGATCTCGCCCGGGTCTGGGAGCGCAGTCTGCGCCGGACCCGGTTGCCGGTCTCCTACAGCGAGGGCTTCTCGCCTCGACCGCGGCTCCGCTTCGGTCTCGCCCTCGCCACGGCGCACGAGTCGTGCGGCGAATACCTCGACGTCGACCTGGTGCCCGGCACCGACGTCGACCTCGACTCCCTCGGGAGCCTCGTCCAGCCGACGTTGCCTCCCGGCATGCACATCCAAGGTGCGGCGGCTGTCGCCCCTGGATCCCCCAGTTTGCAGGAAAGCGTCAGCTCGTGCACCTGGCTCGTCGAGGTCCCCGATCTCGACGCGTCCCGAGCCGCAGCGCTCATCGAGCACGTGCTGACTTCACAAGAACTCCCGGTCACCCGGACACGGAAGGGCAAGGAAGTCACCGATGACATCCGCCCGGCCGTGTACTCCCTCCGCATCGCCGAACCCGACGAGTGCCCGCCCGCTGCGCAGTTGCAGCCGGCCGGCGTCCTGCTCCGGGCCGAACTGGCGACACAGCCTCGTGCGTGTCGCCCGGCCGAGCTCCTCGCGGCGTTCGACGGTGCACCACCGGAGGGCCGAGTGGTCCGGCTCCACCAATGGACGACGGTCGACGGCGACCGGCGCGAGCCCCTCGAGGTCACCCGAACGGGTGCACTCCTCGACGAGACGCTCGCCCCGCCGACGGCCACGCACGCCACGGCGCGTGCGTCATGAGAAGGGAACACCACCATGACCGACACCCACACCGGGTCGGCCACACCGAACGAGCGCCCGGACGGCGCATCCGCTGAGCCAACGGGCGCAGGTCCGTCGGCCCCGCCGGCATCGGCCCCGAGCCCGGGCAAACCCAAGATCGGCGACACCCGCGCGGCCCCGCCCGCACCCAAGAGCGACGACGCACCCGATGGCCCCGGTCGTCAACGGAACCGCTCGCGCAACCGCGGGGGACAGGGCAAGCAGAAGGCGCAGACGGCCGAAGCGAAGCCACGTCCGGACGCCGGTGACGATCCGGCCGCGCCGAGCAAGGCCCGGTCCCGTCGCCGCCGCCGCGGCAAGGGGCGCGGCCAGGGTGGGGCCAAGCCCGTCGAACTGGCCACGGACATCGACGCGGTCGAACTCGACGCCGATCAGCTCGAGGCCCGGAAGGGCAAGCACCGCGACGGCAAGCCGGTCGGGCGCTACACGATGGCGGTGCACAAGACCCCCAAGGCCACACAGATCGCCGTCCTCGAGGGCCGCACGCTCATCGAGCACTACGTCTCCCGTCCCGCCGACGACATCAGCCAGATCCACGGCAACATCTACCTCGCCAAGGTCGCCAACGTGCTGCCCGGCATGGAAGCGGCGTTCGTCGACATCGGGACGCCCAAGAACGCGGTGCTCTACCGCAGCGACGTGTCCTACGACCCCGACGACATCGAGGGCGGGGGCAAGCCACGTATCGAGGACGTGCTGAAGGCCAAGCAGACGATCATCTGCCAGGTCACCAAGAACCCCATCGGCGTGAAGGGCGCTCGGCTCACCCAAGAGGTCAGCCTTCCCGGCCGCTTCGTGGTCCTGGTCCCGAACTCGGGCACCTACGGCATCTCGAAGCGCCTGCCCGACAACGAACGCAAGCGCCTGCGCAAGATCCTCGACGGCGCGAAACCCAAACAGCACGGTGTGATCGTGCGTACGGCCGCCGAGAACGTGACCAGCGAGGAGATCGCCAACGATGTCAAGCGGCTGGTCTCCCTGTGGGACCAGATCGAGGCATTGGCGAAGAAGTCACAGGCGCCGACGCTGCTGTACCGCGAGCCGGACGTGGCCGTTCGTGTGATCCGTGAGGAGTTCTCGAAGGACTACCGCTCGGTCGTCATCGACGACAAGGAGCTCTACGACGACGCGCTCGACTACGTGTCGGGGATCACCCCGGCGCTGGCCGACCGTGTCCAGTACTACGACCTGGCCGAGGAGAAGCTCCCGCTCTTCGAGCGCCACCACGTCCACGAGCAGCTGCACAAGGCCCTCGACCGCAAGGTCTGGCTCCCGTCGGGTGGATCGCTGATCATCGAGCACACCGAGGCGCTCACGGTCATCGACGTGAACACCGGCAAGAACGTCGGCAAGTCGAACCTCGAAGACACCGTGTACAAGAACCACCTCGAGGCGGCGGAGGCGATCGCGCACCAGCTGCGGCTCCGGGACATCGGCGGGATCATCGTCATCGACTTCATCGACATGGAGATCAAGAAGAACCGCGAGGACGTGGCTCGCTCGCTCCGTGAGGCCCTCGCCCGCGACAAGACCCGCACGCAGGTCTTCGACATCTCCGAACTGGGCCTGGTCGAGATGACGCGCAAGCGGATCGGTGAGGGACTGCTCGACGGCTTCACCGACACGTGTGAGATCTGCGACGGTCGGGGCACGGTCATCGACCAGTCGCTGCTGTCGGAGTAGCGCCGGCAGCGCCGCCGGTCAGTACGGAGACCGGGGCGAGATCAGCCCTCGTTGGGTCGCCTCGCTGATCGCAGCGATCCGCGAGTGCACGCCGAGCTTGAGCAGGATCCGGGACACGTGGTTCCGCACGGTGTTGGCGCTGATGCACAGACGGTCGGCGACGTCGCCGGTGGCGACGCCGTCGGCGAGGTGCTCGAGGATCTGGAGCTCGCGCAGGGTCAGCGTCGGCCGGCGTTGTCGGGAACAGCCCAGGTGCGTCATCAGCGACGGCATCAGCGCGGGCGCCACCACGACCTGGCCCCGTGCCACCTGGCGGACCGCGGCCACGAGATCGGACATGGGCTGGGACTTGTCGAGGAAGCCCTCGGCCCCGGCGTTCATGGCGCCGATGAGCGCCCGTTCCGACGGGGCGCCGGTGAACACGAGCACCCGACACGAGGGCGAGGACGCCAGGAGGTCCGGGATCCGTTCGGTGATGTCCCCGTCCGGCAGTCGCAGATCGGTGACGACCAGCAGCGGGCGCAGCCGATGCGCCGCCGCGACCCCGTCCGCCGCCGTCGTCGACGTCCCCACGATCTCGAGCCCGTCCTGGGCCCGCAGCGCCCCGCCGATGGCCGTCGCGATCATCTCGTGATCTTCGATCAGGAGAATTCGCAAAGCGTTCGAGCATTGACGCTCAGTATCCAAATGCACTGTCAATCCCCCCATGTCACCCATATCGGCCCTTTTTGAGGAATACTTGATGGGTTCTGCCTGACAGCGCTGCTCCGAGGCCGGAACATGCTCGAAAGGACATGGCCCGGAGCGGCGATCAGATCGACGGAGGGGGTTCGAGACGTCTGGACGCGGAGGTGATGAGACCCATCACACGTGGGAGCGCGTCGCTCTCGAGATGGTGCCGGTGGCCGTGCTGCTCGCATCGTGGCGTTCGCGTACGACCCTGGAGGTCATCGACGGCAACCGCGCGGCCCGTCGCTCGTGGCCGGTTCTCGCCGAAGGCGGGACCCGACCGGTGCTGCACATCGAGCATTCCCGGACGCTGCCATCGGGCTCGGGCCTCTCCGGGAGCTCGGAGACGGCCGAGATCGTCACCGTCCGGTCGAGCGGTGCGGGTCCGACCACCTTCGTGTTGTCGGCCCACGGCGAGCACCAGGCGGTCCTGGTCGACTGCACCGCCGGCGCCGATCACCATCTCTCCCGCGAGATGGACTGGGACGACCTCGGCTTCTGGGCGGTCGATGTCCGCTCCTCGGAGCGCTACGTCTCCACGCAGATCTTCAACATGATCGAGTCGGACGACTTCAGTTGGCGATCGGTGCTCGAACGGATCCACGACGAGGACCGGGTCGTGGTCGAGCACGTCGCGGCGCGGGCCCGGACCATGACCGGTCCCTACCGACTCGAGCATCGGTTCCTGGTCGACGGCCGGTGGCGGCACTTCCGCCATCGACTGCAGTCGATCGCCGGCCCCGACGGACGTCCCAGTCGGATCATCGGCGTCACCGCGGAGTTGTCCGACGTGTCGGACCGTGACATCGGGGTCGATCTCGGTGAAGGCGACCGGCGCGTCAGTCTCCTGGCGCGCGGCATGGTGCACGACTTCAAGAACTCCCTGGCGGTGATCGCCGGTCACGCCGACCTGGCGATGCAGCGGGTCGAGAACGGCGAGGAGGTCCCGGCGGAGCATCTGTCGGTCATCCGTCGGGTGGCGGGGGAGGCGGGCGAGGTGACCACCCGACTGCTCCACGCCGGCCGGCCCGGGCACGGCGTCACCCGACACATCGACGTGCGATCCGTCCTCGAACGGATCACCCCGCTGGCCCAGGCGACGCTGGGGCGCACGGCCGCGGTCTCGGTCACGATCGAGCCGAGCACCGGCAGGATCGTGGCGGATCCCGATCGCCTCGAGAGTGCACTGATCGACGTGTTGATCAACGCCCGTGATGCGATGGACTCGAGCGACCGTCGGCTGCGCCTGCACTACGAGGAGCGCGACCTGTCCGTCGAGGAGTCCATCGCCGCCGAACACGACTTGGCCGGTGGTCGCTACGGGTTCCTCTCGATGACCGACAACGGCTCGGGTATGGACCCCGCGACGCTCGCGCAGGCCAGGGAGCCGATGTACACGACGAAGGTCGCCGGGCAGGGCTCGGGACTCGGACTGACGATGGCGGTCGAGTTCGCTCGCTCCAGCGGCGGAGCGTTGCTGCTCGAGAGCGCCCGAGACGAGGGGACCACGGTCACCTTCGTCCTGCCCGTGGCCAGCCGCCAGCGTCGACGGTCCGCCCTGCGCTCCCGGTCGGTGCGGGTCGCCGTGATCGCCGACGATGCCGCCTGGGCCGAGGAGGTCCGAGACCACCTCGAGCCGCGGCAACAGACGACCGTGGCCCGGTCGCACGAGGAACTGGACCACCTGCTCCGCACCGAGCCGATCGACGCGGTGCTGGAGCTCGACCAGGCGCACCGGCCGTCGATCCGCGTGTGGACGGGTGCACCCTGGACGCTGGCGGAACCGTCCTCGATCTGGACGTCGCCCTCGCTCGACGGATTGGGCGAGCTCCTCGAACAGCTCTCGGATGCGAGCCACGTCCGACACGGATCCTGAGGACGGGCCAGTGGGGGCCCGTCCTCAGGCCCGGGCTCACCGCGAACCGGCCAACCAGTTCGCGGCCCACGAACGCTGTTCACCGGCGCACGGCGGCAGTCCGTGCGACGGGTTGATCCGACCGGTGAACGCAGTCTGGACGCAGTCGGCCCAGGCCTCCTCCGGACGTTGCGGCGGTGCCGGCCACCCTTCTGGCGCAGCACCGGGGTAGGCCTGGGACCCGAACCGGTACGCCACCTGGTGGCCGAACTCGTGGGCCACGACGTCGACGAGATGGTTGAAGTTGCCGTTGGCGTGGTTCGACCCGATGGCGATCACGCCGTTGCTGTGGGCCCACGAGGTCGATCCCTCGATGATCTCGAACCGGACGTTGATCCGCGCCCGCCACGAACCGGGCACGCCGGTGTTGTAGGCCCGCACGACTCGGTCGTAGGCCGACTCCGGCGGCGGGGCCGGAGGCGGTGGTGGTGCCGGCGCCGTGGTCGGCGGCGGAGCTGCGGCAGACGTCGACGGGGGAGGCGGCGGGGGAGCCGTCGGCGCCGGCGCCGCTGGCCGCGGCGGTGCGGTGGTCGTTGCTGCGGCCGTCGTCGGTGGCGTCGTCGCCGTCGTGGTCGTCGCCACCGTGGTCGGAGGCGGGGGTCGGAGACCGACCGGAACCCGGTCGAGGGGGTCGTCCCAGGCGACGACGGTGCTGGTGACGGAGCCCGCGTCGGCATCGGCGTAGGTCGCGGCGACACCGACCAGGAGGGCGCTCGCCGCACCGAGGACGAGCAGACGGAGTCCGCGCTTGCTGTTGTGGATGGTCATGTACCGGGAATCGACGGGACCGGCGTCGCTCGGGACGCGCGCATGCATCCGAACCGATGGTGCGGTCTCGCCTTCTCACAGGGCCGTCTGCTCTAGGTCCGAAGACCGGGGCTGTCTGGGCTAGGTCCGACGACCGGGCCTGTCTGCGCTAGGCCCGACGACCCAGCAGGAGCGGACGACCGGCGCCGGGTTGGAGGCGATGCCCTCCGCGTAATACAGTTGGAAACCTTATGTACGCAGTCATCGCCAGTGGCGGGAAGCAGCACAGGGTCGCCGAAGGCGACGTCATCGAGGTCGAGCGTCTCGGCGTCGACGACGGCGAGGCGATCGAGCTCCGGCCCGTCCTCCTCGTCGACGGCGACACCGTCCTCGCGACCCCGAACGACCTCGGCGGCGCCTCGGTGTCCGCTCGAGTCGTCGGTGATGCCACCGGCCCGAAGATCAACGGCTTCACCTACAAGAACAAGACCAACATCCGGAAGCGGTGGGGTCATCGTCAGCGCTACCAGCGCATCGAGATCACCGGCATCAGCCGCTGATCCTCCGATCGATCTCGCAGAGGTATCACTCATGTCCAAGACCAAGGGCGGCGGTTCCACCCGGAACGGCCGCGACTCCGAATCCAAGCGCCTCGGCGTGAAGGCCTATGACGGCACCGTCGTCACCGCCGGTTCGATCCTGGTCCGCCAGCGCGGCACCAAGTTCCACCCGGGCCTGAACGTGGGCAAGGGCGGCGACGACACGCTCTTCGCCACCATCGAGGGTCAGGTCAAGTTCGGGTCCCGTCACGGACGCAAGCTCGTGGACATCCTCCCGGTCGACTAGACCACCCGGACCTCGTAGTCCTGCGACGCCGTGGCCGATGGCCACGGCGTTTGCGCGTCCGGGGCCGACGTGCGTTACAGTGTAACGCAGGCGGATCTCGACGATTCCGCGCTGGCGGTGGGCGACTGCCGCCAGCGCGGAGATCCAACGGAGCGCTGTGTGCGATGAGTTCTCACAACCCGGAACTCGACAACCACATCCTCGACGCCGCCCGCGCCCTGAGCGCCGACGGCGGCCACGATGCCGTGACCGTGAGCGCCGTGGCCGAACGGGCGGGGGTCAGCCGACCCACCGTCTACCGCCGGTGGCCCAATCGTGCGGCCCTGCTCTTCGACGTCGAACTCCGCGACACCGTCCCCGGGGCATTGCCGGACCTGGGGTCGTTCCCCGCCGATCTCGGTGCCGCCCTGCACTTCCTGCACCACCAGATGGCTTCGTTCGACCCGGAGCTGCACGCCGAGCGCCTCGCGCTGATGTTCACCGATCCCGAGTTCGCCGACCAGGTGCACCGTCGCCGGTGGATCCCGGACCGTCAGGCCGTGCTGCCGCTGTGGGAACGCGGGGTCGCTCGTGGCGAACTCGACCCGGAGGCCGACGGTGAGGCCTTCCTCGACGATGTGGTGTCGGCGGCGATGTTCCGCGTGTTCTTCTGGCATGTCGCCGACGACTCGTGGATCGACGGCTACGTCGATCGTGTCTGTCGGGGTGTGCTTCGTTAGACGTTCAATCCGATCGGCAGGTCGGCGACGGACCAGCCGAGATGCTCGATCGCCCGGTCCTGGGCGAACCGGTCGGTCATGCCGCCGACGAAGGCGACGGCTTCATGGGACGCGTCCATGTCGTCGGTGAAGGTCCTGCCGGCCGCGATCAACCGGGAGGGATCGGACCGGTACCAGTCGACCAGGCTGGCCAACAGCCGGTCGACGATCACGGCCTGGGCCCGCGAGGCCGGCCGCAGATAGATCTCCTCGTAGTTGAAGCTCCGGAAGGCCCCGAGCGCATCGGCAGTCACCGGGTCCATCCCGACGACGCCGGACTGCGTGGTGGTCCGGACCATCGCCTCGATGAACGCATGCAGTTGCGCTCGCCGGGTCGTACCGCAGCGCTCGGCCACCGAGTGCGGGAGGTCGTCGGGCGTCACCACACCCGCCAGCACGGCGTCCTCGAAGTCGTGGCACAGATAGGCGATGCGGTCGGCCCAACTCACCACCTCGCCCTCGGGCGTCGTCGGCGCCGGCCGCGACCACGAATGGTTCCGGATCCCGTCGAGCGTCTCGGCGCACAGGTTCAACGGTTCGAGGACGACGTCCGCGCCCCAGGTCGCATGGTCGTAGCCGCCGGGGACGAACGGGTCGAGCGCGTCCTCGGAGGCGTGGCCGAAGGGCCCGTGACCACAGTCGTGGCCCAACGCGATGGCCTCGGCGAGCGCCACGTTGAGCCGGCAGGCGCGGGCGATCGACGACGCCACCTGCGCGACCTCGAGCGCGTGGGTCAGGCGCGTGCGTTGATGGTCGTCGGGATGGACGAAGACCTGGGTCTTGCCGGCAAGGCGCCGGAACGCGGTGCCGTGCACGATCCGATCACGATCTCGTTCGAAACAGGTACGCCAGCGGTCGGGTTCCTCGTCGACCGCTCGAGTCCCGGCGCCTTCGGCCCGGGTCGCCCCCGGCGCCAACTCCGCGTCGAGGCGGTCCTCACGTTCGGTCCGATCGGCCACGTCGATCGCCCCGACCTCGCCGCTCGAGTCGGCGTGGGCCTGACGGATCGCGCCGTCTCCGTGGCCCGCCATCGTCGCGGCCCAGCGCTGTCCGCGTTCGGAGAGGGAGGCGTCGGTGTCGTCGGGGGAGACCACGAGGCGATTCTCGCATGTGTATCGGCAGTGGTCGGACCACCTCGTCGCCGTAGTCTCGGTGTCCCATGAGCCAATTCGTCGACGAGTGCAACCTCCATGTCAAGGGAGGCGATGGTGGCGCGGGATCGGTCTCGTTCCGGCGCGAGGCGCACGTCGCCATGGGCGGCCCCGACGGCGGCGACGGCGGCGACGGCGGCGACGTGTGGTTGGTCGCCGACCACAACGTGGCCTCGCTGCTCGGATTCCGCGACCATCCCTTCCGACGAGGGGAGGACGGGACGCACGGCTCGGGCAAGAAGCGGCACGGCAAGAGCGGTGCCGACATGGTGGTCCCGGTCCCGGAGGGGACGGTCATCAAGGACCGCGACGGCACGGTGCTCGCCGACATGGTCCACACGGGCGATCGCTTCCTCGCCGCCGAGGGCGGCCAGCGCGGCCGGGGCAACGCCCGGTTCCTGTCCAACAAGCGGCGTGCACCCGGGTTCGCCGAGCAGGGTGAGGTGGGTGAGGAACGCTGGTTGCACATGGAGCTCAAGCTCCTCGCCGACGTGGCCCTCGTCGGCTTCCCCAGCGTCGGCAAGTCGACGCTCATCTCGGTGATCTCGGCCGCCAAGCCCAAGATCGCCGACTACCCCTTC
>JBFIHN010000008.1:0-20885 GCA_041601775.1 Acidimicrobiales bacterium | reverse complement strand
TTCACATGCGGCTTGGTCCGGTCGAACTTCTCCTTGGCCATGGTGGCGCCTCTTTCCTTCTCGGTGTCTCAGACTGATTGTGAATCGAACTTGTTGGGCTGGTGGGGCCGACGATCCCCGAGGGGATCGGCGGTGCTACTCGCCCCGGATGCGCTTGACGATCTCTTCCTGCACGTTGGCAGGGCACTGCTGGTACGAGTCGAAGTGCATGGTGTAGTTGGCGCGACCCTGGGTCTTCGAGCGGAGGTCGCCGACGTAGCCGAACATCTCCGACAGCGGGACCTGGGCATTGATGACCTGGGCCAGACCACGCTGGGTCATGCCACCGACCTGCCCACGACGGGAGTTGAGGTCGCCGATGACGTCGCCCATGTAGTCCTCGGGGGTGACGACTTCGACCTTCATGATCGGCTCGAGGATGACGGGCTTGGCCTTGCGGGCCGCCTCCTTGTACGCCATCGTGCCGGCGATCTTGAAGGCCATCTCCGAGGAGTCGACGTCGTGGTACTTGCCGTCGGTGAGGATCGCCCGGACGTCGACGGTCGGGAAGCCGGCGAGCACGCCCGAGGCGAGGCTGGCCTGGATGCCGGCGTCGACCGAGGGGATGTACTCCTTGGGGATGCGTCCACCGGTGATCTGGTCGATGAACTCGTAGCCGCCACCGGGGCCGGTGGGCTCGAGCGTGATCTGGACCTCGGCGTACTGACCCGAGCCACCCGTCTGCTTCTTGTGGGTGTACTTGTACTTCTCGATCGTGGTGGTGATCGTCTCGCGGTACGCGACCTGGGGCTTGCCCACGGTGGCGTCGACGCGGAACTCACGGAGCATGCGGTCGACGAGGACCTCGAGGTGCAGCTCGCCCATGCCCGAGATGACCGTCTGGCCGGTCTCCTCGTCGGACTTGACCTGGAACGTGGGATCTTCCTCGGCCAGCGACTGGAGGGCCTTGCCCATCTTCTCCTGGTCGGCCTTGGTCTTGGGCTCCACGGCGACGGTGATGACCGGCTCCGGGAACTCGAGCGACTCGAGCACGATCGGGTGGTTCGGATCGCAGATCGTGTCACCGGTCTTGGTGTTCTTCATGCCGATGCCGGCGACGATCTCGCCCGAGTAGATCTGCTCGCGGTCTTCGCGGGTGTTGGCGTGCATCTGCAGCAGACGGCCCAGGCGTTCCTTCGAACCCGACCGCACGTTGAGCACGGTGTCGCCCTTGCCGAGCGAGCCGGAGTAGACGCGGAGGAAGGTGAGCTTGCCGACGTGGGGGTCGGTCATGATCTTGAAGGCGAGCGCAGCGAAGGGCTCTTCGTCGGTCAGCTCACGGGTGAGCTTCTCGTCTTCCTTGATGTTCATGCCGTTGACCGGCGGGAGGTCGGCCGGGCTCGGGAGGTACTTGACGACGGCGTCGAGCAGGGGCTGGACACCCTTGTTCTTGAACGCCGTGCCGAGGAGCACGGGCACGATCTCGTTGGCGATCGTCGCCCGGCGGATCCCGGCGTGGAGCTCGTCCTCGGAGATCTCCTCCTCGTTGAGGAACTTGTCCATGAGGGCGTCGTCGGCGGTCGCCACGGTCTCGACCAGTTCGGCACGCCACTCGGCGGCCTTGTCCTGGAGGTCGGCGGGGATCTCCTCGACGTTCCACTTGGCGCCGAGTTCTTCGTTCGGCCACACCAGCGCCTTCATGGTGATCAGGTCGACCACGCCGGCGAAGTCGCCCTCGTAGCCGATCGGGAGCTGCAGCACGGCGGTGTTGGCGCCGAGGCGGTCCTTGATCGAGTCGAGCGCGTCGTAGAAGTTGGCGCCGAGGCGGTCCATCTTGTTGACGAAGCACATACGGGGGACGCCGTACTTGTTGGCCTGGCCCCACACGGTCTCGGTCTGGGGCTCGACGCCGGCGACGCCGTCGAACACCGCGACGGCACCGTCGAGCACGCGGAGCGAACGCTCGACCTCGACGGTGAAGTCGACGTGGCCCGGGGTGTCGATGATGTTGATGGTGTGGCCGTCCCACATGCAGGTGGTGGCGGCGGAGGTGATGGTGATCCCCCGCTCCTGTTCCTGCTCCATCCAGTCCATGGTGGCGCCGCCCTCGTGGACCTCGCCGATCTTGTAGTTGCGACCGGTGTAGTAGAGGATCCGCTCGGTGGTCGTGGTCTTGCCCGCGTCGATGTGGGCCATGATCCCGATGTTGCGGAACTTGTCGATCGAGTTGCTGCGCTTTTCAGCCATGAAGGTGTCTCTCAGATGGAAACGACCGGGCCATCCTCGTGGAGGACCCGGTCGGTCGGGGCCCTGTTCCTTGTCGAAGGGACGGCCCGCTGGGGTGGTTACGGGCGGGAGCTACCAGCGGTAGTGAGCGAAGGCCTTGTTGGAGTCGGCCATCTTGTGCATGTCTTCGCGACGCTTCACGGAGGCGCCGAGGCCGTTGGAGGCGTCGAGGATCTCGTTGGCGAGGCGATCGGCCATGGTGCGTTCACGGCGTGCACGTGAGTAGGTGACGATCCAGCGGATCGCGAGCGTGTTGGCACGGCGGGGCCGGACCTCGATGGGCACCTGGTAGGTGGCGCCACCGACACGACGGCTCTTGACCTCGAGCTGGGGCTTGACGTTCTCGATCGCTCGCTTGAGCGTCGACAGCGGCTCGGCACCGGTCTTGGACTCGACCGTCGCCATGGCGTCGTTGATGATCTTCTCGGCGGTCGAGCGCTTGCCCGACTGGAGGATCTTGTTGGTGATCTGGGTGACGAGCGTCGACTGGTAGACGGCGTCGGGCTTGACTTCGCGCCGCGGCGCGGGTCCCTTACGAGGCATTACGCGTCCTTCTTGGCGCCGTAGCGACTACGGGCCTGCTTGCGGTCACGGACGCCCGAGGTGTCGAGCGAACCACGGATGATCTTGTAGCGGACGCCCGGAACGTCCTTCACACGGCCACCACGCACGAGCACGATGGAGTGCTCCTGGAGGTTGTGGCCCTCGCCGGGGATGTACGCCGTGACCTCGATGCCGGAGGTGAGCCGGACACGGGCGACCTTGCGGAGCGCCGAGTTGGGCTTCTTGGGCGTGACGGTGAAGACACGCGTGCAGACGCCGCGGCGCTGCGGGGCGCCCTTCAGTGCGGGCGTCTTGGCCTTGGCCATCTTGGACTGCCGACCCTTGCGGACCAGCTGTTGAATCGTGGGCACGTGTGTCCTCTATACCTGGTGTCTGGAACGGGTTTGACGGATGCGAACTTCGATGGCCACGGGCACGCAGAAAGGGCGCGCATGGCCGACGGGACATGCTACGGGTCACGTTCCTGGTGGCACAACCCGAGGTCGGCACGCGACGGTCTCGTCCGCCGGATGTCGCGTGCGACCGAGCAGTGTGCCGAGCGCCGCGAGGCAGACGAGCGCACCGATCTCGACGGCGCGCGAGGTGTTCGCTGCATCATTCCACGTGGGCTCGGTCCAGCCGAGGACCGTCCCCGTGCGGCTCAGGATCAACACCGCGAGCGCCCCGGCCTGGAACGCCGCAGTCGCCGCGACCACGGCCCCGAGCAGACGGGGCCTGCTCCACGCCGTGACGGCGAGGGCCGCCACGGCGACCACCGACGCGGCCACGTGGACCGGGAATCCGATCGTGACCACCTCCGCACCGGGCACGCTCGCCGGGACGTCGCGGTAGACGTCGAGCCACTCGGTGGCGTGCACGTAGCCGCCAGCGGCGACGAAGGCCGCGGCCGCCACCACGAGCGGGGTGGTCGATCGGACGGTCAGACGGTTCTGCACACCGGTTCTCCGGACCCGACTGCCGGGTGGGATGACGTCCACGCCGCCAGGGCTTGGTGCCCGGTCACCCCACGTCGGATGCCGCGTCGATGTCATGATCGCCCGTCGGTCGTCGACCGACCGCAGGACTCGGCCACCGGGCCGGGTCCGTCCGATGTGAGGAGTTCCATGACCGCCACCACGCTCCGCGTCGCCGACGGCGTCGCGACCATCACGCTCGACCGGCCCGACAACCGCAACGCATTGTCCACCGCCCTCGTCGACTCGCTCGGCGATCACCTCACGGCGGCCGTCGCCGACACGGCAGTGCGCGTCATCGTCTTGACCAACACCAGCCAGGTCTTCTGTGCGGGGGCCGACCTCTCGGGCACCGACGACGCCGAACCGCGGTATTCGCTCGTCGACATCTTCGAACTGCTCCTCGGGTCGCCCAAGCCCGTCGTCGGCCGTATCGCCGGCCACTGCATGGGCGGCGGTGTCGGCCTCGCGGCCGCCTGCGACATCTCGGTGATCTCCGCGGACGCGAAGGTCGGGTTCACCGAGGTGCGTATCGGCGTCGCACCGGCGATGATCTCGGTCGTGTGTCTGCCCAAGATGCGCCGCGCCGACGCCCTCGAGCTGTTCCTGTCGGGCGAGCGGATCGCCGCAGCCCGCGCCGTCGACGTCGGTCTGCTCAACCGAGCCGTGCCGGCCGCGGACCTCGACGCTGCCGTCGACACCATCGTCACCAACCTGCTCGCCGGGGGCCCGGGTGCGCTGGCGGCAGCGAAACGCCTGGTCAACGAGGTACCGGCCATGGACCGGACCGCAGCATTCGCCGCCACCGAACGGCTCTCGGCCGAGCTCTTCGCCTCCGACGAGGCAGCCGAGGGCATGGCCGCGTTCCGCGAGAAGCGGACGGCTCGCTGGGTTCCCTGAGCGACCGGGCGGGGCACGCGGGACGACGCGGTACGTTCGCGCCCATGGTGGGCGACCTGGCCGGGCGAACACGCGAACTCGCGGTGGTCGAGCGCACGATCGCTCGTCACGGCAGCGTGGTGCTCGCCGGCGAGGCCGGCGTGGGGAAGTCCGCGATCCTGCGTGCGGTCGAGCAGCGACGACGAGCGGACGCCACGGTCGTGTCGATCGCCGGGTCCTACGCCGGCCGCTCGATTCCCTTCGGCGCGGTCGCCGCATGGTTGCCCGAGGATCCGCCACCGACGCAGGCCTCGCTGGTCGTGCATCTCCTCGAGACGATGCTCGCCTCCGGGGACGACGAAGCAGTGGTCCTCTGCGTCGACGACGCCCACCTCCTCGACGACGCCAGTCTTCTCGTCGTGAGCGAGACCATCCGGGTCCAGGACAACCCCGTGGTCCTCACCGTCCGCACGGGCGAGGGCTTCCCCGACGCACTCCGCCATCTGATCGACGGCGGCGCCGTGCAACGCATCGAGGTGGCGCCGCTCGAGCGATCCGCCATCGCCGCCATCGCCGCCGAACAGCTCGGCCATCCCTTGTCCGACGCCGCGCTCGGTCCGATCGTCGACGCGACCCAGGGCAACGCCCTGGTGCTCCGTGAGCTCCTCGTCGACGCCGTCGACACCGAACGCCTCGTCCTCGACCGCGGCCGTTGGACGCTCCACGGCGAGTTGGCGGCCGGCACACGGGTCACCGAACTGATCCGGGCACGGGCGCAGCGACTCGACCCGGCGCAGCGCCGACTGCTCGACAAGGTCGCGGTCGCCGAGCCGGTGCCCCTCGCACTGCTCGGCTCGCCCGTCGAGGACCTCTCGACGCTCGAGCGACGCAACCTGGTCTCGGTCACGAACGACGGCGGACCGGTGGTCGTCGAGACCAGCCATCCGATGGTCGGCGAGGCGCTGCGCCACTCCATGACGGTCGCCGAACGAGTCGGTGTGCTCCAAGCCCTGTGCCGGGTGACCGACCGGGTCGATGCGTTCCCTCCGGGCGCGGCGGTCCGAGCGGTCGCCTGGTACGTCGAAGCCGGCGAGGACGTCCTGCCTGCGGCGGCAACAGCGGCGGCGTGGGAGTCGCTCCTCACGCTCGACCTCGACGCGGCGGAGGGCTACGCGACCTCGGCGTCGGCCGCCCACTGGCGTGCGGCGTTCGTGCTGGCCGAGGTCTGCCGCGTCCGAGGCGACGGCCAGACCGCGGCGCACTGGCACGATCGGGCGGCCGCGCTCGCAGACGACGACGCGGCGATCCGCAAGATCGCCATGGCCCAGGCCGGCGTCCACGCGTTCCAGCTCACCGACCCGAAGGCGGCGATCGCGTCGCTGCGACGGGCCGCCGATGCCGTGACCGACCCCCGGAACTCGGTCGAGCTCCTGTGCGAGGCCGCGTTCCACGCCACGCTCCTCGGCGAGTTCGACGAGGTCGTCACCACCTGCCGCGAGGTACTTGGCCGACCCGACCTCGACCTGATGACCATCTGGACGGCGGCGATCAACCTCGGCTACGCCCAGGTGATCCTGGCCGATGTCACCGACCTGGAGGCATCGCTGGCCCGAGCACGGGAAGCGGTGAAGGTCGTCCGCGCCGACCATCCGGCAGGCTCCGACCTGACCGCCGCCATGTCGGTGGCGTCCGCCGTGTTGCGGGGACGCCTCGACGACGCGGTGGACCAAGCCGACCGGTCGGTCGATGCGCTCCGGACCAACGGCGCCCACCGCGGCCTCGCCGCCGCGGTCGCCAGCGAGGCGTTGATGATCGCCGGCGATCCCCGGGCGTTGGACTACGCGCTCCAGTCGGTCGAACAGCTCCGGGCGTTCGACCCCTACAACTCGCTCCCCTACGGCTCCGGCTTCGCAGCGCTCCTCGCGGCGACGTCGGACGAGACGGACCTGGCGACGTCGATCCTGGCGGAGGTCGACGAGGAGTCCGTCGACATCCGGAGTCGGGCCGTGCTCGGGCGCGCCCACGCGGTGCTGGCCGGCGCGGACGACCCCGACGAGGCGGCGCGGATCGCCCACGAGGCCGGTGCCGTGGCGTTGGCGTCGTCACACATCGCCATGGGTGCGACGGCCCTGGTCGAGTCGCTGGCGTATCACCCGGACCCCGAGGTCGCCGGGCTGCTCCACGAGATCGGCGGCTCGTCGACGGCACCGTTCGTCCAGACGATCGCCGCCTACGCCGGTGCCGTCGCCCGCGGTGACGTCGACGACGTGATCGCGGCAGCGGGCCGCCTGACGGCGCTCGGCGCACGGGGCGTGGCCGCGTCGGCGTTGGTCGTCGCCGCAGGACTCGACACCGACGAGGCGCGAGCCCGCCGGTCGTTGGCGATCGCCGATGCCACCGCACTGCGGGCGGGTGTCCTGGTGCCGCCGTGGCGTGTGCCCGACATCGTCGATGCGCTCTCGGTGCGCGAGATCGAGGTGGCCCTCCTCGCGACCGACGATCGCACCGATCAGGAGATCGCCGACGAGCTCTACCTGGCCCGCCGCACGGTCGGGAACCACCTCCACCGCGCCTACGCCAAGCTCGGCATCGCCGGACGGAACGAACTGACCGACATCTTCTCCCGCCCGAGCCACCTCCGGGAGACGACCGACCGCTGACCGGACGCGAGTCGGGGCAAAACGAGCGATCTCCCGCCGACCGGTCGGACCGAGGTCCGGGGTCGACGGGAGATCCCTCCGGGACTGCCGAGGTCAGCCGGCGGCTTCGCCCGACTTGATGTCGATGACGTCGGCGCCCGACTGGGAGTCGAACGCACCGGCGAGCATCGCTGCCGGGTCGTCGTCGTCCTGGTCGGACGACCAGCCCTCCATCTGCTTGTACTCGGGAGCCTCGGTGTCGACCTCGCGGTAGTCACCGTGCCCGGTACCGGCGGGGATGAGCTTGCCGATGATGATGTTCTCCTTGAGCCCGACGAGTCCGTCGGACTTGGACTCGATCGCCGCTTCGGTGAGGACCCGGGTCGTCTCCTGGAAGGAGGCGGCCGAGAGCCACGAGTCGGTCGAGAGCGAGGCCTTGGTGATGCCCATGATCTCGTCACGAGCCTCGGCCGGCGTCTTGCCCTCGAGGATCAGCTGCTTGTTGACCTCGGTGTAGCGACGGCGGTCGATGCGCTCACCGGGGAGGAACGGCGAGTCACCCGACTCGTTGATGTGGACCCGGCGGGTCATCTGGCGCACGATCAGCTCGATGTGCTTGTCGTGGATCGACACGCCCTGGTCGCGGTAGACCTTCTGGATCTCGTCGACCAGGTACGTCTGCGTGTGCCGCAGGCCCTTGATCTCGAGGAGTTCCTTCGGGTCACGGGGACCTTCGACGATGGCGTCGCCGGCGCGGATCTCCGCACCTTCCGAGACCTCGATGCGAGCACCGACGGGGATCGGGAAGCTGGCTTCCTCGCCGTCGTCGGTGACCACGAGGACCGTCTTGCCGCGGCCTTCGTCCTCGAGGATCCGCACCACGCCCGACACGGTCGACATGGTCGCCTTGCCCTTCGGGGAACGGGCCTCGAACAACTCGACGACGCGGGGCAGACCGCCGGCGATGTCGCCGCCGCTGCCGGTGACGCCACCGGTGTGGAAGGTACGCATGGTGAGCTGGGTACCCGGCTCACCGATCGACTGGGCGGCGATGACACCCACGGCCTCGCCCCGTTCGATGGCGATACCGGTCGCCAGCGACATGCCGTAGGCCAGACCGGAGATCCCCTGCTCGGAGTCGTCGGTCAGGGGCGAGAGCACCCGCACCCGCTCGACGTTCTCGTCCTCGATGATCTCCTGCATCATCTCCTGCGTGACCATGGTCCCGCGCTCGATGGTGCCGCTGAGCGTCTCGCTGGAGGTCAAGGTGATGTCCTCGGCCAGCACTCGGCCGAGGAGCTTGGTCTCCATGTAGAAACGCCGGTTGGGCAGGTCGGGCCGGACGTTCTCGATCCAGATGGACCGGACCGGCGAACCGGTGCGCTCCGCACGGTCGAAGGGGTCGTCGTCGTTGACGATCAGTTCCTGGGCGACGTCGACGAGACGACGCGTCAGGTACCCCGAGTCGGCGGTACGGAGGGCGGTGTCGACGAGACCCTTTCGAGCGCCCGGCGTGGCGATGTAGTACTCGAGCATGTCGAGTCCCTCACGGAAGTTCGACTTGATCGGGCGGGGGATCATGTCGCCACGAGGGTTGGCCACGAGGCCACGCATGCCCGCGATCTGACGGACCTGCATCATGTTTCCGCGAGCGCCCGAGCCGACCATCATGTCGATCGGGTTGAACCGCTCGGCCTTGAGGCCGACCTCCATCTTGGCGCGCACCTCTTCGGTGGCGTTCGTCCAGATCTCGACCTCCTTCTGGCGACGCTCACCGTCGGTGATGATGCCCCGACGGAACTGGGTCTCGACCTTGTCGGCCTCGGCCTCGTACTGGTCGAGGATGTCGCGCTTCTCGGGCGGGGTCTTGACGTCGTCGATCGAGATGGTCACACCCGACCGCATCGCGAACATGAAGCAGAGGTCCTTGATGTTGTCGAGCGCCTCGGCCACCTCGGCCTTGGAGTAGTTCTTGGCCAGTTCGTCGACGATCGCCGACAGCTCCTTCTTCGAGACGCGCTCGTTGAGGAACCCGTAACGCTCGGGGAGCGTCTCGTTGAACATGACCCGACCGGGCGTGGTGGTGATCCACTCCGCCTTGCCGTCGTCGTCGCGGCCGACGCGGTACTGGATCTTGGTGTGCAACGTGATCTCGCCGGCCTCGTAGGACCGGTTGATCGTGTCGATGTCACCGAAGGCCTGGCCTTCGCCCTTCTCGCCGTCCATCAGGGAGGTGAGGTAGAACGCGCCGATCACCATGTCCTGGGTCGGCGTCACGAGCGGGCGCCCGTTGGCCGGCGACAAGATGTTGTTGGCGCTGAGCATCAGCACGCGGGCCTCGGCCTGCGCCTCTGCCGACAGCGGCAGGTGCACGGCCATCTGGTCGCCGTCGAAGTCGGCGTTGAACGCGGTGCAGACCAGCGGGTGGATCTGGATGGCCTTGCCCTCGACCAGGACCGGCTCGAAGGCCTGGATGCCCAGACGGTGGAGCGTCGGGGCACGGTTGAGCATGACCGGGTGTTCCTTGATGACCTCTTCGAGGACATCCCACACCTGGGCACGGCGGCGCTCGACCATGCGCTTGGCCGACTTGATGTTCTGGGCCAGCTCACGGTCGACGAGCGCCTTCATGACGAAGGGCTTGAACAGCTCGAGCGCCATCAGCTTGGGGAGACCGCACTGGTGCAGGCGCAGGGTCGGGCCGACGACGATGACCGAACGGCCCGAGTAGTCGACGCGCTTGCCGAGCAGGTTCTGACGGAACCGGCCCTGCTTGCCCTTCAACATGTCCGACAGCGACTTGAGCGCGCGGTTGCCGGGGCCCGTGACGGGACGGCCACGACGGCCGTTGTCGAAGAGGGCGTCGACCGCCTCCTGGAGCATGCGCTTCTCGTTGTTCACGATGATCTCGGGAGCACCGAGGTCGAGCAGACGCTTCAGGCGGTTGTTGCGGTTGATGACCCGTCGGTACAGGTCGTTGAGGTCGGACGTGGCGAAGCGGCCACCGTCGAGCTGGACCATGGGTCGCAGCTCGGGCGGGATCACCGGGACGACCTCGAGGATCATGGCGCCGGGGTCGTTGACCCGCTTGCCGTGCTCGTCGCGCCGGTTGAAGGCGGCGACGATCTTGAGCCGCTTGATGGCCTTCTGCTTGCGCTGCTGACTGAGCGGCTTCTGTCCCTCGGGAGGGTTGATGTTGGTGGTGAGCTCGACCTCTTCGACGTCGAAGTCGATGCGGTCGATGAGTCGACGCAACGCGTCGGCACCCATGCCACCTTCGAAGTAGTCGCCGTAGCGATCGGTCAGCTCACGCCAGAGCATCTCGTCTTCGATGATCTTGCGGGAGTGGAGCTCCTTGAGCTCGTCGAAGGAACGCTGGAGCAGGTCCAGCTCACCGTCGAACTGCTCACGGATGATCGTGATGTCCTTCTCGGCGGCCTTGCGGCGGGCGTTGATGTCCTTGTCGGGGGCGCCGTCCTTCTCGAGACCCTTGATCTCGCCCTCGAGCTCCTCGTAGCGGTCGGCGATCTCGACCTCGCGCTCCTTCTCGATGGCCTCTCGCTCACCGGCGAGCTCGGCCTCGATGTTCGGGAGGTCGTCGTGGAGCTTGTCGTGGTCGACCCAGGTGACCAGGTTGGCCGCGAAGTAGATGACCTTCTCGAGCTGCTTGGCCTTCAGCTCCTCGCGGGCTTCGGTGCCCGACAGGAGGTATGCGAGCCACGAACGGGTGCCGCGCAGGTACCAGATGTGGACGACCGGGGCAGCGAGTTCGATGTGGCCCATGCGCTCGCGCCGGACCTTCGAACGGGTGACCTCGACGCCACAGCGCTCGCAGATGATGCCCTTGAAGCGGACACGCTTGTACTTGCCACACGCGCACTCGAAGTCCTTCGTCGGACCGAAGATCTTCTCGCAGAAGAGTCCGTCCTTCTCGGGCTTGAGCGTGCGGTAGTTGATGGTCTCCGGCTTCTTGACCTCACCGTTGGACCACATGCGGATGGACTCCGCGGTGGCCAGCCCGATGCGGAGCTGATCGAAGTTGTTGACGTCAAGCATGTTCAGATCCTCTGCCGGCGGCGTTCGTCTTCTTCATCAGTGCCCTTCTCGGGGCGTGACAGGTCGATGCCGAGTTCCTCGGTCGCCCTGTAGAGGTCTTCGTCGAGCTCTCGCATCTCGATCTCCTCACCCGACTTGGCCAGGACCTCGACGTTGAGGCACAGGGCCTGCATCTCCTTGATGAGCACCTTGAAGGACTCGGGGATGCCGGGCTCGGGGATGTTCTCGCCCTTGACGATGGCTTCGTAGACCTTGACGCGACCCAGGACGTCGTCCGACTTGATGGTCAGCAGTTCCTGCAGGCAGTAGGCGGAGCCGTAGGCCTCGAGTGCCCACACCTCCATCTCGCCGAAGCGCTGGCCACCGAACTGGGCCTTACCGCCGAGGGGCTGCTGGGTGATCATCGAGTACGGGCCGGTCGAGCGAGCGTGGATCTTGTCGTCCACCAGGTGGTGGAGCTTCAGGATGTACACGTAGCCGGTCGTGATCGGGTTGTCGTAGGGCTCGCCGGTGCGACCGTTGTAGAGCGTCTGCTTGCCGTCGCGGCCGATCAGACGTGTGCCCTCGGGGGTCTCCGGATGGATGTTCTCGAGGATCTTCTGGATCGTCGAGTGCTTGCCCGCGTCCTCGACCTCGTCCCACTTGGCACCGTCGAACACCGGCGTGGCCACATGGACCGACGGCTGGGTGTTGGTACGCGTCGTGGTCTCGAAGTTGTACGACGGCTGGTCGCCGACGTTCTGTCCGTCGGTCTCCCAGCCCCACCGTGCGGCGTAGCCGAGGTGGGCCTCGAGGACCTGTCCCACGTTCATGCGGGACGGGACGCCGAGCGGGTTGAGGATGATGTCGACCTGCGTGCCGTCGGCCATGAAGGGCATGTCCTCGACCGGGAGGATCCGGCTGATGACACCCTTGTTGCCGTGGCGGCCGGCGAGCTTGTCGCCCACGCTGATCTTGCGCTTCTGGCCGACGTAGACCCGGACGATCTGGTTGACGCCCGGCGGCAGCTCGTGGCCGTCGTCGCGGGACACCACCTTGATGTCGATGACCTTGCCCTCTTCACCGTGGGGCACCTTGAGGCTGGTGTCGCGCACCTCGCGGGCCTTCTCACCGAAGATGGCACGGAGCAGACGCTCCTCCGGGGTCAGCTCGGTCTCGCCCTTGGGCGTGACCTTGCCGACGAGCACGTCGCCCGGGCCGACCTCGGCACCGATGCGGATGATGCCGCGCTCGTCGAGGTCGCGGAGGATGTCCTCGGACAGGTTCGGGATGTCCCGGGTGATCTCTTCGGGGCCGAGCTTGGTGTCGCGTGCGTCGATCTCGTGCTCGTGGATGTGGATCGAGGTGAGCACGTCGTCGCGCACGAGGCGCTCGGAGAGGATGATGGCGTCCTCGAAGTTGTAGCCCTCCCACGGCATGAAGGCGACGAGCAGGTTCTTGCCCAGCGCCAGCTCACCGAGGTCGGTCGAGGGGCCATCGGCGATGAGATCGCCCTTCTTGAACGTGTCGCCGGGCGACACCCGAGCACGCTGGTTGATGCACGTGTCCTGGTTCGAGCGCTCGAACTTGAGCAGCTTGAAGACCTTGCGGCCCTCGCTCTTGTACTCGACGGTGATGTGGTCGCCGTCGGACTCGATGCACTCACCGTCATCGGTGGCGATGATGGTGTCGGCGGCGTCGATCGCGCAGCGCTTCTCGATGCCGGTCCCGATGTAGGGCGCTTCGGCCCGCACCAGCGGCACGGCCTGGCGCTGCATGTTGGCGCCCATGAGGGCACGGTTGGCGTCGTCGTGCTCGAGGAAGGGGATCAGCGCGGTGGCGACCGAGATGATCTGCTTGGGCGAGACGTCCATCATCTGGACCTCCTCGCCGGGCACGGTCGCGATCTCGGTGGTCGCACCGAAGAACACGTCGCGCTCGAGCATGAGCTTGAGCTCGCCGAGCGTCGCCGCCTGGGGCGACTTGCGCACCAGGACCTTCTCGTTGACGAACGTCCGGTCCGGGTTCATCTTCGCGTTGGCCTGGGCGACGACGTAGTCCTCTTCCTCATCGGCGGTGAGGTAGACGATCTCGTCGGTGACCTTGCCGTCGATCACCTTGCGGTACGGCGACTGGATGAAGCCGAACTCGTTGACCTTGGCGAAGGTGGCGAGCCCGCCGATCAGGCCGATGTTCGGGCCCTCCGGCGTCTCGATCGGGCACATACGGCCGTAGTGGGAGAAGTGCACGTCTCGCACTTCGAACCCGGCGCGCTCGCGGGAGAGACCACCGGGGCCGAGGGCGGACAGGCGACGACGGTGCGTCAGGCCCGACAGCGGGTTGACCTGGTCCATGAACTGCGACAGCTGGGAGGTCCCGAAGAACTCCTTGATGGCCGCGACCACGGGGCGGATGTTGATGAGCGTCTGGGGCGTGATCGCCTCGACGTCCTGGGTGGTCATGCGTTCGCGCACGACCCGCTCCATGCGGGAGAGGCCGATGCGGACCTGGTTCTGGATGAGCTCGCCCACGCTGCGGATGCGGCGGTTGGCGAAGTGGTCCTGGTCGTCGAGGCGGTAGCCGGGCTCGGCCTGCACGAGGTTGAGCAGGTAGGTCATCGATGCGAGGACCTCGCAGCGCGACAGCACGGGCTGGTCGATGTCGGGGAGGTCCAACTCGATCATCGGGAACTTCTCGGCCAGCTTGCCGAGTTCCGGGCCGAGCTTGCGGTTGAGCTTGTAGCGACCGACGCGGCTCAGGTCGTAGCGCCGGTTCTCGAAGAACGCGGTGCGGAAGTAGTTGCGGGCCGAGTCGACCGAGGGCGGTTCGCCGGGGCGGGCACGCTTGTAGATCTCGACGAGGGCCTCGTCCTGGGTGGGCGCGACCTCGCGCTCCTTTTCCCACTGGTCCTCGAGGAAGTCGAACTCGCGGACGAAGGCCTCCATGAATCCGGGGGCGTTCTCCTCGTCGTAGCCGAGGGCGCGCAGGAGCACGAACAGCGAGAGCCGACGCTTGCGGGCCACGCGGCAACCGGCGGTGACCGGCTTGCCGGGCTTCTGCTCGACGTCGAACTCGATCCACTCACCGCGGTAGGGGTGGATGGTGCCGGTGACGAGCTGGTGCTTGGAGAGGTTACGGAGGCGGAACCGCTCACCGGGCTGGAAGATGACGCCCGGGCTGCGGACGAGCTGGGAGACGACGACACGCTCGGTGCCGTTGATGATGAACGTCCCCCGGTCGGTCATCATCGGGAAGTCGCCCATGAAGACCGTCTGCTCTTTGATCTCACCGGTGCCGGCGTTCATGAACCGAGCGCGCACGAAGATCGGCGCGGCGTAGGTCATGTCCTTTTCCTTGCACTCCTCGACGGAGAACTTCGGATAGGGCTTGAGATCCTCGTCGAAGGGGTCGAACTCGAGCTCGAGCTGCAGCTGTTCGCTGTAGTCCTTGATCGGGCTCATGTCCCGGAACGTGTTCGCGAGACCCTCCTCCAGGAACCACTTGAAGGACTCACGCTGGATGGCAATGAGATCCGGGATCGGAAGGATTTCGTCGAGGTTCGCGAACGAGTAGCGATCGCGGGACGCAGCGGACGTCACGGGTGGCCTCCTCAGAGGGCAGTGATGGTGTCGAGATCTGTGACCGAGTGTGCGAGCGCGCCGAAAACCGGGCGGAATTCGTCAGTGGTGAGTTGGCGAGGACCCGAAGCGCACAAGACCCGTCCACCTTAGGGCGTCGCGGAAGTGAGAGCAACCCGACGTCGCGAACCAGGGAACCCGGTTTCGCGGGGGTTGCTCTCGATTTCCCCTCTCCCGTATCTGGCCCACGTGCGTGGGCGTCCGAGAGAGATCGGTCAGAGGGTAAGCGGAACCGCGGAATCCGTCAAGGACCGCTGCCCCGGCACACGCGAAGAGGGCGCCGGTTGGCACCGGCGCCCTCTCGGCGAATCAGCGTGCGGGCAGGCCCGCGCCGTCCTTACTTGAGCTCGACGGAACCGCCGGCGCCTTCGATGGCCTCCTTGGCCTTCTCGGCGTCTTCCTTGCTGGCGTTCTCGAGCACGGTGCTGGGCGCGCTGTCGACGAGCTCCTTGGCCTCCTTGAGACCGAGGCTCGTGAGGGCGCGCACCTCCTTGATGACGCCGATCTTCTTCTCGCCGGCACCGGTGAGCACGACCTCGAACTCGGTCTTTTCTTCCTCGGCCTCGCCGCCACCGGCGGCGGGAGCGGCACCGGCCACGGCCACGGGGGCAGCAGCGGTGACGCCGAACTTCTCTTCGAAGTCCGAGAGGAGCTCGCTGAGCTCCAGCACGGTCATGTTGGCGATGGCGTCGAGGATTTCGTCCTTGGTGGGCATGGTTCAGCTCTCCTGGTCTTCGGTCGAGTCGGCAGCGTCATCGGCCGCAGGCTCTTCGGTCTTGTCGGTGGTCTCTTCGGTCGCTTCGGCTGCAGGTGCATCCTCGGCGGGGGCTGCGTCGGCAGCAGGGGCCTCAGCGGCAGGCGCTGCTTCGGCGGCAGCCTCGTCGGCTGGTTCGGCTGGCGTCTCTTCGGCCGGCGGGGCCTCGTCGACGGGGGCACCGGGGGCGCCGCCTTGGTCGATGAGGGCCTTGAGGCCGTAGGCCATGTTGCGTGGGAGGGCCTGGAGCAGTCCGGCCATCTTCTGCATCGGGGCGGCCATGCCACCGGCGAGCCGAGCGAGGAGGACCTCACGCGGTTCGACGTCGGCAAGGGCGCTGGTGTCAGCGGCCGAGAGAAGATTCTCGCCCAGGACACCGCCCTTGAGCACGAGCGCAGGGTTGTCCTTGCCGAAGTCCTTGAGGACCTTGGCCACGTCGACGGCGTCGCCGGGACTCCCGTCGGGCTTGTCGGTCACGAATGCGAGCGCCGTCGGGCCGGTGAGCAGATCCTCGATCTCGAGGTTCAGGTCACGGGCCGCGAAGCGCACCAGGGTGTTCTTGTACACCTTGAAGTCGCCACCGATGGTGCGCAGCGCCGAACGGAGTTCGGCGAGTTGGTCGACGCTCAGACCGCGGTACTCGGTCAGGATCGTTGCGCTGGTTCCATCGAGCCGCTCGCGGACCTCGTCGACCACTGCGACCTTCTCGGGTCGTGGGGTCTTGTCGTTGATCATCCTTGGGGACACCTCCTTCATCAGATCTCTTGGCTCGCACACATGCAGAGCCGGCAGAGCCGGACACAGAAGGTGTCGCCTCGTCGGGCGGACGTTCCCGTGGTCCCTCGCGGGGTGGGAGTGTCCTTTCAGCGATCAGATCGCACCGGATGTCTGCGGCGAGCAGTTCGGTTGTGAACGGGCCATGGTAGCGACGGGTCGACGAAACGTGTCAATCCGACGGCCACACCGGGCCCGAGGTCGGGGTTCGGGGACGACTCAGTCGTCGTCGGTGCGCTTCAGGCGAGCCGGGTCGATCCGGATGCCCGGGCCCATGGTGGAGCTGACGCCGACACGACGGAAGTAGCGACCCTTGGCCGAGGCCGGGCGCACCCGCTGGAGCTCTTCGACGATGGCCCAGAAGTTCACCTTCAGGGCGGACGGCTCGAAGCTCGTCTTGCCGATGGGCACGTGGATGTTGCCGTAGCGGTCGGTGCGGTACTCGACCTTGCCGCCCTTGAACTCCTCGACGGCCTTGGCCACGTCGGTGGTCACGGTGCCGGTCTTGGGGTTCGGCATCAGGCCACGGGGGCCGAGCACACGACCCAACTTGCCCACCGTGGGCATCATGTCGGGGCTGGCGATGGCGACGTCGAAGTCGGTCATCCCGCCTTCGACGAGTTCGGCGAGGTCGTCGCCACCCACGTGGTCGGCGCCGGCGGCACGAGCGGCCTCGGCCAGCTCGCCCTGGGCGAACACGGCGACCTTGACGTCCTTGCCGGTGCCCGAGGGGAGAGCCACGGTGCCACGGACGATCTGGTCGGCCTTGCGGGGATCCACGCCGAGGCGGGCGACGAAGTCGACGGTCTCGTCGAACTTGGCGCCGGCGATCGCCTTGCAGAGCTCGAGCGCCTCGTCGGGGCCGTGATCGGCTTCCTCGTCGTAGCGCTTGAGGGCGTCGGTGTATCGCTTTCCTTGAGCCATGGCTCCGTCCTTCCGGGACTACCTCGCAGGTGGATCCGTCACTCTCGGCGAGGTGGTCCGAGAGGAGTGGGTACTGGTGCTGTCTGGGATCGGGCCCCGCTCGTGGCGGGACGACGTGTGCGGCCCGCCAGGGCCGAACTCAACCCCGGATCTTGATGCCCATCGAGCGGGCGGTGCCGGCGACCTGGAGCTTGGCGGCCTCGAGGTCGTAGGCGTTGAGGTCGGGCATCTTGGTCTGCGCGATCTCGGTGACCTGGGCGTCGGTGACCGTGCCGGCCTCTTCCGTTCCCGGGTTGTTGGCGGCCTTGTCGATGCCGGCAGCGGCACGCAGCAGCACGGGCGTCGGCGGGGTCTTGGTGATGAACGAGAACGTGCGGTCCTCGAAGATCGAGATCTCGACCGGGATGATCGTGCCGCGCTGGGCTTCGGTCTGGGCGTTGTAGGCCTTGCAGAAATCCATGATCGCCACGCCGTGGGGACCGAGCGCGGTACCGACGGGCGGGGCCGGACTGGCCTGGCCTGCGGGGATCTGGATCTTGACGACAGCCGCGACCTTTTTCTTGGCCATGGGACTTTCTACTCCTGGTGCGATCTGGGCAGCCCTCTTCAGGGCGACTGGCCAGTGTGGTCGGTCAGAGGGGTGCGCCGCCAGTCGGCGGCGCGACTTAGAGTTTTGCGACCTGGGAGAACTCGAGCTCCACGGGGGTCTCACGGCCGAAGATGTTGACGAGGACCTTGACCTTGAGCTGCTCGGCGTTGAGCTCGATGACCTCGCCGGAGAAGTCGGCGAAGGGTCCGTCCTTGACGCGTACGGTCTCGCCCATCTCGTATTGCATGCGCGGCTTGATCTTGGCGGCGGCGACCTCGCGGTCTTCGTCCTTGATGCCGAGGAAGTTCTCGACGTCCTTGCGACGCAGCGGGGACGGCTTGGCGCCGGCACCGACGAATCCGGTCACCCCGGGGGTGTTGCGGATCACGTACCAGGAGTCGTCGTCGAGACGGCACCGCACGAGCAGGTAGCCGGGGAACATCTTCTTCTGGACGACGACACGCTTGCCGTTCTTGACCTCGACGGTGTCCTCGAGGGGAATGGCGACCTCGAAGATGCTGCCTTCCATGTTCATGGAGGCGGTGCGGGCCTCGAGGTTCGACTTGACCTTCTTCTCGTAGCCCGACTGCGTGTGGACGACGTACCACTTGCCGGGGCGGTCGTAGGGGCTGATGACCGGCTCGGGCTCGGGCTCGACGAGGTCTTCGGCGTCGACGACGCCGGGCTCGGGGTCCTTTTCGTACTGGAGTCCGGCGGGCGCCGCGGGAGCGGGCTCGTCGATCGCGGTCTCGTCGATCGCGGGCTCGTCGTCAGGGGTGATGTCGGTGGCGGCAGCGGTGTCGGACACGGCTGGCTCCTCTGCGTCGGGGGTGGGCGTGGTGTCACTCATCGTTCGAACAGCCTCAGCACTGCTTCGCCGAGGACGTAGTCGAGACCGGCGATGATTGCCGTGAGGAGCACGATGCCCAGCAGGACGACGACGGAATAGTTGGCGACCTCGTTGCGGGATGGCCAGGCGACCTTGCGGAGTTCACCCCGGACCTCCCGGGCGAACTGCACCGGACCGGTGCGATCGGCCTTGGGTGCGGGACCCTTGGGTGGTTGACGCGCGCCACGGACGGGTTCGCCCGCCTCGTTGAGTTGCCCCTGCTTCTTGAGCAGGCGCTTCTGTTCTCGGTTCATTGCCATGTGGGTGTGACCCCGTGTCGCGTGTCAGGAGCAGGGCAGGAGGGAGTCGAACCCCCAACCGCCGGTTTTGGAGACCGGTGCTCTGCCAGTTGAGCTACTGCCCTCGGCGGTTGCCGGAACCGTAGAGGCTAGCCGTGTCGGACAACCATCCACGATTCAGACGGCCGAAGCCGGTCGGATCGTCCGGACTCAGCCGACGAGCTTGAGGCGCTTGCTCCGACTGGCGAGGACGATGGCCCCCGCAGCACCGGCCGCCGTGGCCGCGGCGATCCCACCGATGTAGGCGGCTCGACGACCGTGCAGCACCGCCCGGATGGCATGGCGCTCGCCGGCGTGTTCGAGACCGGCGAGGATCTCGGGCAACAGGCCCGGTGCGGGCTGCAGGACCTCGGTCCGCAGACTGCGCAACGAGCGGAGCAGCTTGCGGTACTGGACGAGGTCGGCCTGACAACGCAGGCACGCCTCGACGTGCGACCGGGTCGCGTTCGACAACGGGACGTGACCCTCGGCCGCGCTGCTCAACTCGGCCGCGACGTCGTGGCAGTGGATGCCGGTCTCAGCTGGCACGGTCGACCTCCCCTCGACGTGGGAACAGATGCTCCTTGAGCTGGAGTCGGGCCCGGTGCAGACGCACCTTGGCCGCGGTCTCGCTGATGCCCAGCTCGGCGGCGATGTCCTCGTGCGGCAATTCGTAGACGTCGCGCAACAAGACCACGGCCCGCAGCTTCGGCGACAGCTCGGCCAGGGCTTCGGAGAGGTCCTGGCGCAACGCCATGGCGTCGGCCTGTGCCGCCGGGTCACGTGCCAGGTCGGTGTCCTCGACCGTCTCGGGTAGTTCGTCGTGTCGGTGCTTGTGCCGCTTGCCCATGAGGGTGTTCGCGCAGTTTGCGGTGATGCGGTACATCCAGGTGGTGAACTGTGCGTCCCCCCGGAACCGCTTCAGGCCCTTGTAGGCCCGCAGGTAGGCGTCCTGCACCACGTCTCGCGCATCCTCCTCGTTGCCGCAGAGGCGATACGCCAAGGTGTACGTGTCGGCATGTGTTCGGCGAACCAGTTCGTCGAACGCCGCTCGATCACCCTCCTGGGCTCGAGCGACCAGCTCGTCCATCTCGGTCGTCATCGCAGGCATTCCGACCTCACAGGCACGCGATCCGTTACGTCAGCGTACGTCCGGATGTCTCCAGACGCGACGAAACCGCCCCGAAGGGCGGTTCCATCGCTGGTTCTCCGCGGAGAACGAACGGTCTTACTTGAGGATCTTGGTGACCCGGCCGGCGCCGACGGTGCGGCCACCCTCACGGATCGCGAACCGCAGGCCCTCGTCCATGGCGATCGGCGCACCGAGTTCGACGGTCATGTCGGTGTTGTCACCGGGCATGCACATCTCGGTGCCCTCGGGGAGGGCAACGGTGCCGGTCACGTCGGTGGTCCGGAAGAAGAACTGGGGCTGGTAGTTGGAGAAGAACGGCTTGTGACGGCCACCCTCGTCCTTGGTCAGCACGTACACCGTCGCCTCGAAGTCGGTGTGGGGCGTGATGCTGCCCGGCTTGCACAGCACCTGGCCGCGGGCGACGCCGTCCTTTTCGATACCACGGAGCAGGGCGCCGATGTTGTCGCCGGCCTGACCCTGATCGAGCAGCTTGCGGAACATCTCCACACCCGTGCACGTCGTCTTCGTCGTGTCACGGATACCGACGATCTCGAGATCGTCACCAACATGCA
>JBFIHN010000007.1:0-20886 GCA_041601775.1 Acidimicrobiales bacterium | reverse complement strand
TCTCCACACGCGCGACCATCGCCATCTCGACTACGACAAGGCGGCGTCGGCCATCTTCACGGAGCCGGAGATCGCGGACGTCGGCCTGGCCGAGGCCGACGCCTTCGCCGAAGGCCGCAAGATCCGCGTCACCAAGGTTCCCTTCTCGGCCAGCGCGAAGGCGCTGATCAACAACGCGCCGCGAGGGTTCGTGAAGATCCTGTCCGATCCGGCAACCGGCGTCGTGCTCGGGGGATCCATCGTCGGCCGCCACGCCGCCGAGTTGATCTCGGTCATCGCGCTCGCGGTGACATCGGGGCTCAAGGTCGAGGACATCGTCGACAGCCTCCTCGTGCACCCGAGCCTGGCGGAGGCGCTCGCGGAGGCTGCGGACTGATCGATCGCCGGTGACTCCCGAGCCGCAGACGTGCGTCCCGGGATGCGCTGCCGGGCGCTACTCGATGGTGAGGAGGATCTCGCCGGAGCCGACGGATGCGCCCTCGGTGACGAGGATCTCGGCGATGGTCCCGTCCTTGTCGGCGTTGATGTTGTTCTCCATCTTCATGGCCTCGAGGACGCAGACCAGTTGACCCTCGGTGACCGTGTCGCCGACGGAGACCGGCAGCTTGAAGACCGTTCCCTGCATGGGTGCGGCGATCTTGCCCGAACCCGCGGTCGGCGCCGACGAAGCACCGCCCGAGCGCTTGCGGGCCTTGGGCGCTGCGGGACCGGCGCTGCCGGCGGCGGCCACCTGATCGGCCGGGATCCACATCCGGACGGCGAACTTCTTGCCGTTGACCTCGAGGTCGACGTTCCGCTCGACCTTCGGGTCGTCGCCCGCGTCGCCGCCGGTCGGGGTGCCGGTCACACCGGTCAGATCGAGGCGGTCCTCGACCCACTTGGTCGAATGCACGCCGGCCACGAAGTCGGGATGTTCGAGGATCTTGACGTCGGCGGGGATCGTCGTCGCCGGGCCCTCGATGACGAACTCGTCGAGCGCGCGGAGCATACGGGCGATCGCCTTCTCGCGGTCCGACGCCCAGACGCACAGCTTGCCGACCAGGTTGTCGTAGTACTGGCTGACCACGTCACCGGAGTCGTAGCCGCCGTCCCAGCGGATGCCGATGCCCTGCGGCGGGACCAGCTTGTCGATGGGCCCGGGGGCCGGCAGGAACTTGCCCTCGGCCGGATCTTCGGCGTTGACCCGGACCTCGATCGCGTGACCGCGTAGCGAGACGTCCTCCTGGGTGAAGCTGAGCTCCTCGCCGGCAGCGACGCGCAACATCTCGGCGACCAGGTCGATGCCCGAGACCAACTCGGTGACCGGGTGCTCGACCTGGAGACGGGTGTTCATCTCGAGGAAGTAGAACTCGCCGTCCTGGTAGAGGAACTCGACCGTACCGGCGTTGACGTAGTTGCACGCCTTGGCCACCTTGACCGACGCCTCACCCATGGCCTGGCGGACCTCGTCGGGGAAGTTGGGGGCCGGGGACTCCTCGACCAACTTCTGGTGACGACGCTGGGCCGAGCAGTCACGCTCGCCGATCCACACGCAGTTGCCGTGCGTGTCGGCGATGATCTGCATCTCGACGTGGCGGGGCCACGTGAGGTAGCGCTCGACGTAGCACTCGTCGCGGCCGAATCCCTTGAGCGCTTCCGACTGCGCCGACTCGAGCGCAGCATGGGCCTCGTCGGCCGCGTGGACGACGCGCATGCCGCGGCCACCACCGCCGTACGCCGCCTTGATGGCGACGGGCCAGCCGTACTCCTCGCCGAACGCGACGACCTCGTCGCCGGACTCGAGGTACTGCGTGGTTCCCGGCACTCCCTGGACGCCGGCCTCCTGGGCAGCGATGCGGCTCGACACCTTCTCGCCCATGACCACCATGGCCTCGGGCGGCGGTCCGATGAACACGACGCCACGATCGGTGATCTCCCGGGCGAAGTCCGGGTTCTCGGAGAAGAACCCGTACCCGGGGTGCACGGCCTCGGCACCGGAACGCTCGATCACGTCGAGGATCGCCTCGGTGTTCAGGTAGGACTCCGCCGCTGTCGTCCCGCCGAGGGCATAGGCCTCATCAGCGAGTCGTACGTGGAGCGCGTCGCGATCCAGGTCGGAGTAGACGGCCACGGATGTCACGCCGAGTTCCTTGCACGCCCGGATGACCCGGACGGCGATCTCGCCGCGGTTTGCGATCAGCACCTTGGAAAACACCCCGTATGGTTACCGCGGTGGAGGGCCCCGACGCCATTGCACGGTCACGATTCCTCGACATTCGTCGGGTGGCGGAGACCGGATCGACCAATGCCGACGTCATGGCACTGGCGCGCGACGGCGCTCCCGAAGGCGTGGTCGTGGTCGCCGACCATCAGACCGCTGGCCGCGGAAGGGCAGGTCGGACGTGGTCTGCGCCGCCGCGAGCATCGCTCCTGTGCACGGTCCTGCTGCGCCCGCCGGCGGCCGTCGCCCCGCTCGTCACGTTCGCGCTCTCGGTCGCCGCCGCAGAGGCCGTGGCCGAGGTCGGCGGGTTCTGGCCCGGCCTCAAATGGCCGAACGATCTCGTGGTCGAGGGCCCGGACGGCACCACGCGGAAGCTGGCAGGCATCCTGGCCGAGGCCGAGTGGCCGGCGGGTTCTGCGATCTCGTCGGGCTACCGGCAGCCGTCGGCGCACGAACGGGCGACCGTGGCCGCGGGCATCGGCCTCAACGTCGACTGGCCCGACGACGTACCCGACGAACTGGCCGGGATCGCCGTGGCGATCAACCACGTCAGCGGGCGGCGAGTGTCGACCGATGTCGTCCTCGAGGCGCTGCTCGACCGCTTGGACGTCCACTACGGACTCCTGGTCTCCGGGCAAGCGGCAGAGGTGCTCGCCTCGTGGAGAGCGCGGTCGTCGACGCTCGGTCAGCGGGTCCGCGTCGACCTCGGTGCCGACGACCTGGTGGGAACCGCGATCGACGTGACCGCCGACGGGCATCTCGTCGTCGAGACGCTCGAAGGTGATCGCCGCACCGTCGCCGTGGGCGACGTGGTGCACCTGCGTCGGGCCCCCTAGAGGTTCGCGGCGAGCAGCCCGACACCGAAGACCGCGAACAGCGCAGCGGAGCCCAGTCGCGTCGCCCGCTCGGGGAGGCGCGTTCCCATCGATCGTCCGACGAGGACACCGACCGTGCCGCTCCCGGTGATCCCGAGCGTCGCGCCGATCCAGACCAGCAGCGGATTCCCCTGGGCCGCGAGCGTGGCCGTGGCCAGCATCGTCTTGTCGCCCATCTCGGCCACGAACATGGTCCCGGCGACCGAGGCAACGACGCGTGGCCAGGAGACGCCGGCGGCCGTCGCAGCGTCATCCGCGTCGTCGCCGGGGTCGCCCCGGAGCGTCCAGATCGCGAAACCGAGGAACAACAGCCCGCCGCCGACGCCGAGCGGCCGGGTGGGCAATGCCGCACCGAGGAGACCGCCCACGACGACGGACACGACGTTGGTCGCCGCGTAGCCGAGCGTCATGCCGACGAGGACCGGCCCGAGCCGGTGGCGGGCGCCGAGCCCCAGCGCGACGAGTTGCGTCTTGTCGCCCAACTCGGCCAGGAAGACGATGCCCATGGCGGCGATCAGGGTGCCCACGGCGTGCTCCGGGTGCTCAGCCGAGGACGTCGACGCCGGCGTCGTCGTTCCAGAGGCCGACGACGACGTCGGCGTCGACCGCCCACGCAGCCAGCGCATCCAGCACCTGGCCCTCGTCACGGCGGGTCGCGCCTGCGAGGAGGTCGTCGGCGGACCCGAGCCACTCGGGCACGGTCCCCGGCAGGTGGTCGAAGCGCGCGGATCCACTGCTCTTGGGGGTGGCCCAGCGGACCACGAGGTGGTCGGGGTGGCGGTCCACGGTCAGTTCGACGCTCATGGGTCGACGTCGTCGGCGGCCAGGGCGGCGAACGCGTCGCGCAGCGTGCGGGTGACCGGTCCCGGTGCGTCGAAGGTCCGGTCGTCGACCCGGTGCTGGCCCTGCACGTCGCGGGTGGACGACGTCAGGAACACCTCGTCGGCAGACACGAGGTCGCCGCTCCCGATCGGTTCCTCGCGCAGGTCGACGCCGTGGCGGACCGCCAGCTCGAGGACCAGGGCGCGGGTGATGCCGGCCAGGCAGCCGGACGTCAGCGGCGGTGTACGCACGACGTCTCCGTGGACGACGAACACGTTCGAGCCGGTGCCCTCGCACAGGTCGCCCGCGGTGTTCGCGAGGAGCGCTTCCGAAGCCCCGGCGTCGCGGGCACGGGCGAGCGCGACCACGTTCTCGGCATAGGAGGTCGTCTTGAGGCCGGCGACGGCGGAGTGCTCGTTGCGGCGCCATGGCACCGTGACCGCAGCGCCGGTCTCGGGCCAGGCGTCGAGTGCGTCGCCGGCGACGATCACCGTGTGCGTGCCCTCCTCCCGGCCGGACCCGAGCGGTCCCGGACCAGCCGTGACGGTGAGGCGGACCTTGGCCGGGCCGCCGGTCGCGGCCACGATCGTGCCGGCGACGGCCTCGAGCGCGGCCCGCAGCTCGGCGTCCGAGCGATCGAGGTCCAGACCGAGGCCGGCCAGACTGCGCCGCAGGCGCTCGAGGTGGCGGGTGACGGCGAAGGGAACGCCGCGCTCGGTTCGCATGGTCTCGAACACGCCGTCGCCGACGGTGAGGCCGTGGTCGGACACCAGGACCGACGCATCGGCCGCATCGACCAGGGAACCGTTGAGCCAGACGGGGTGCACGGCGCGACGCTAGGGCGTCCGCGCCGGTTCGCCCCGACTCCGTGCGGGAGAGTCGCGTGATGCATGCACCGAGCGGGTAGCATGCGTGCACCGCGTCAGGTCGAGCTTGCTCCCTGGTCAGTTCGCGGGAGGGCCGAACCGGTCCGACGCCTCTCGGACACCGTTGCTTCGCACGTGGATCGAGCGCCGCCACCAGCAACGAAGCCAGATCGAGAGTCAGAGAACAATGTCATCCACCTTCACCCAACTGGGCGTGCCCGCGCGCCTGGCCGATGCCCTCGCCGACAACGGCATGACCGAGGCGTTCGAGGTCCAGGAAGCCACGATCCCCGACGCCCTCGCCGGCCGCGACATCTGCGGCCGTGCGCCCACGGGCTCCGGCAAGACCATCGCCTTCGGTGTCCCCGTGCTCGCTCGGGTCTCCAAGGCCAAGGCCGGTCGTCCGACCGCACTGATCCTGTCACCGACCCGTGAGCTCGCCGATCAGATCTGCGACGAGTTGCTCCCGGCCGCCATCGCCTCGGACCGCTACGTCACCGCGGTGTACGGCGGTGTGGGCTACGGCGCACAGATCAACGCCCTCCGCAAGGGCGTCGACGTCCTCGTCGCCTGCCCGGGCCGTCTCATCGACCTGATCGACCGCGGCAACGTCACGCTCTCCGACGTCGAGATCGTCGTCGTCGACGAGGCGGATCGCATGGCCGACATGGGCTTCCTCCCCGTCGTCCGCAAGCTGCTCGACCAGACGAAGGCCGATCGCCAGACGCTGCTGTTCTCGGCCACGCTCGACGGCGACATCGCCGAGCTCACCCGCCGGTACCAGAAGGACCCCGCCCGTCACGAGATCGGCGCTGCCGAGCCGGACATCACGGCGATGACCCACCACTTCTGGAAGATCGACCACGAGCAGCGGGTCGACCACACCCGCGACGCCATCATGGCGGCCGGTCCCACGATCGTGTTCACCCGTACTCGCCACGGTGCCGACCGACTGGCCCGCCAACTCGGCAAGGCCGGAGTCGTCGCCGACGCCATCCACGGCGGCCGCAGCCAGAACCAGCGGACCCGAGCCCTCGACTCCTTCTCCCGCGGCCGTTCCCTGGCCCTCATCGCCACCGACGTGGCCGCCCGCGGCATCCATGTCGACGGCGTCGAGTGCGTGGTGCACTTCGATCCGCCGGAAGACGACAAGACCTACCTGCACCGTTCGGGTCGTACCGCTCGGGCCGGCGCCAACGGTGTGGTCGTGTCCTTCGTCCGACCGAACAACAACAAGGACGTCGCCGCGTTGCAGCGTGCGCTCGGCCTCCCGGTCGAGACCTCGCAGCCGGACCCGGCTGCGCTCGGCGACGGATCCGCACACCGGACGCCCCGGGCCGAGTCCAGCCGCAGTGCGTCGTCACCCCAGGAGCGGACCCATCAGTCCCGCAAGCCCCGTTCGAAGGGTGCACGGGAGCACGGCGGCGAGCGGCGCGGGAAGCCCTCCGGCGGGTCGAACAAGCGCAACGCCAACCTCTACGACCCCAACGACCCGCGTATCGATCGCTGGGAGACCGAGAACGGACACCACCTGAACGACGGCAAGACGTCCGCCCGCCCCTCCAAGGCCAAGGCCGGCGCCAACCGATCCTCGGGCAAGCCGGGTGGTCGCCCGGGCAAACCGGGAGGTCGCTCGGGCAAGCCGACGCCGAAGACATCCGGCGGCGGTCGCAACCACCGCAAGGGTGGCCGTCCCAGCTAGGGCGTCCTCGACGCCACGGCGAGCAGCGTCCGAGCCTTGAGTTCGGTCTCGTCCCACTCGCCAGCGGGATCACTGTCGTGGGTGATCCCGCCACCGGTGCCGAAGCACAGCCGTGCCGCGCCGTCGATCCGCTCGATCCAGAACGTCCGGATCGCGACATTGAGCTCGCCGATGCCGCGGTCGGCGTCCACCCAACCGACCCCGCCGCAGTAGACGCCCCGATCCACCGGTTCGAGCTGGTCGATCACGCGGATCGCGGCGAGCTTCGGCGCGCCGGTGATCGACCCCGGCGGGAACGTCGCCGCGAGGAGTTCGGGCCAGCCCACCCCCTCGGTCAGCTCGCCGGCCACGGTCGAGACGAGGTGGACGAGTCCCGGATGGTGCTCGACGGCGAGCAGTGCCGGCACACAGACCGAACCGTGGTCGCACACCCGGCCCAGGTCGTTGCGGACCAGGTCCACGATCATGACGTTCTCGGCCTGGTCCTTGGCCAGGAAGGCATCGGGCGTCGCCGCCGTTCCCTTGATGGGCGACGACCACACGAGACGACCTTCTCGTCGCAGGTAGCGCTCGGGCGAGGCCGAAGCCACGTGGACACCGGCAGAGGGGACACGCACGACGGCGGAGTACGGCGCCGGGTTGCCGATCGCGAGTGCCGCGCCCAGGGCGGCGATGTCGCTGTCCTCGGCCACGGGCGCGTCGAGCCGTCGGGTGAGGTTCACCTGGTACACGTCGCCGGCCACGATCGACGCACGGATGGACTCCACACCGGACAGGAAGCCCGCACGGTCGAGCGACGACCGCCAGCTGCTCCGGTCCGGTCCCCGCCACGGCGGACCCCGCCACGGCCGGGCCGGTCGCACGGTCGCGAACCGGGCGAACGTGGGACGCCCGGAGTAGGGGAGCACCGCCGCCCAGAAGCCGGAGCCCTCGAGACACGACGGATCGTCGGTGACGTCGACGAGGTCGGTGCACAGCCGCTCGCCGACCACCGCGAGGGCGGCGTGGTCGTCGAGGAGAGGCACGGTGCGAGAGGGTAGGGCGTCTCCGACGACGACCGGACCGCCGGATAACCTCGACGAGATGTCTGACACGACCCCGATCCGGGCGCGGAGGTCCGTGTTCGAGCGGTTGGTGCTCGTCGGCAACACCCTGGTCATCGCGGCGTTCCTGCTGGCGGCCGCCCTGCTCGCCTACGGCTACACCAAGTACGCAAAGATCCCGCGCGTCGAGATCGCCGAGTTCCTCACCGACTCCTCCGAGTCGGCCGACGGCGTGGTCGCCCAGAACTATCTCCTCGTCGGCGTCGACTCCGCCGATGGACTCGATCCCGACGATCCGGTCCGCTCGAGTCGGTCGAGCATCGGCGGCATGCGCTCGGACACCATGATGATCCTCCGCGTCGACCCGACGTCGAGTCGAGCAGCGCTGTTGTCGATCCCGCGTGACCTCTACGTCCCCATCCCCGGCACCTCCGGCAGCGCCAAGATCAACTCTGCGATCCAGATCGGGGGTCCCGAGCTGCTGATCGAGACGATCCAGGACTACCTCGGCATCGGGATCAACCACTATGTCCAGGTCGACTTCGCGGGGTTCGCCAGCATCGTCGAATCGCTGGACGGGGTACCGGTCTACTTCCCCCATCCGGTCCGGGACCGCAAGAGCGGCCTCGACATCGCAACGCCCGGGTGCGTGAACCTGGACGCGGCGAACGCCTTGGCGTTCGTGCGGTCGCGTGCGTATCAGGAGTTCGTCGACGGCCGATGGCGCACCGACGGCACCGGCGACCTCGGCCGGGTCCGACGCCAACAGGAGTTCATCGTCCAGGCGCTCGACCGTGCGTTCACGAGGGGGGTCCGCAACCCGGTGACGCTCAACGCGCTCATCGACGGAGCCCTCGACGCCGTGACCATCGACGACACCCTCGACGGCGACGACGTCGTCCAACTGGCCGGGGAGTTCCGGACCTTCCATCCGTCGGAGCTCGACCTGTACGACCTGCCGGTGGCCGGCGGTTCGGCGGGTGGCGCGTCGATCCTGCGGCTCCAGTCGCAGGCGGCGGAGCCGGTGCTCGACATCTTCCGCAACATCGACCCGTCGACCGTGTCGGAGTCGTCGGTGCGCGTCCGGGTCCTCAACGGGACCGGGGAGCCCGGACAGGCCTCGACGGTTGCCTCGGACCTGCGTGCGCGCGGGTTCTCGATCGGCGGCACCGGCGACGCTCGGGAGTTGGGTGCTCCGCGCTCCGAGATCCGGTATCCGCCGGGCGACGCCGTGGCCGCCGATCTGGTCGCCCGGTGGTTGGTCACCGGGGGCGTCCTCGTCGAAGACCCGGACGTCGTCGACGTGACGCTGGTGACCGGCGCCGACTTCCGCGGCGTCCGCGACGAGGCGGACGAGTCCGCCGCCACGACGACCACGACGACGCTGCCCCGGACGACGACCACGACGACCACGGCGTCCTCGCGAGCGACGACGACCGTGCTGGGCACGATTCCGACCGAAGCGCCCGCAGGGGTGGACTGTGGGTAGTTCTCCCGTGTCGCTGGTAGACACCCACCCGTGAAAGGACTCATTCTCGCCGGTGGACGCGCGACTCGGCTCGGCCCGGCGAGCCGGGCCACGTCGAAGCAGCTGATGCACGTGTACGACAAGCCGCTGATCTACTACCCCATCAGCACGCTGCTCCATGCGCGCATCAACGAGATCCTGATCATCTCGACACCGGAGCAGATCCCCGCCTTCGAGGCGCTCCTCGGCACCGGGGAGGAGTGGGGCTGCTCGTTCGAGTACGCCGTCCAGACCGAGCCGCGGGGCCTCGCCGACGCCTTCGTGGTCGGTGCCGACTTCATCGGCGACGACGACGTCGCGTTGATCCTCGGGGACAACGTCTTCTACGGCGCAGGGCTGGGGGAACAGCTCCAGCGCTACACCAAGCCGGACGGCGCCGTCGTCTTCGGCCTGTGGGTTCCCGACCCCGAACGATACGGCGTGCTCGAGTTCGGTGAGGACGGCACCACGGTCGTGGCCGTCCACGAGAAGCCGTCCGAGCCGCCGTCCAACTTCATGGTCCCGGGGCTCTACTTCTACGACAACAGCGTCGTGGAGGTCGCCCGCAACATCGAGCCCAGCGCTCGCGGCGAGATCGAGATCACCGACGTGAACAACGCCTACCTCGGCCGCGGCGCGCTCGACGTCTCGAAGCTGCCGTTCGCCACCGACTGGTTCGACGTCGGCACGTTCGACGCGCTCCTCGACGCCCAGACGTGGGTCGCCGGCCAGCAGCGTCGCAAGGGCCTGTTGATCGGCTCGCCCGAGGCGGCAGCACACCGCGAGGGATACATCGACGACGACCAGCTCCATGCGCTCGCCGTCGCCGAGGCCCACGGAGGCGACCTGACCAAGAGCGGCTATGCCGAGTCGTTGCTGCGGATCCTCGAGTTCGTGGAGACGCACTGATGGTCGAGATCGTGGACTTCGCGGTGCGCGAGACCGGGATCGAGGGTCTGGTGGTGCTGACCATGAAACAGGTGACCGACGACCGCGGCACCGTCCGGGAGTTCTACCGCGAGTCGGCGTTCGTCGATGCCGGCCTGCCGTCGTTGGGTCCGTGGGTCCAGGTGAACGTGACCGAGACACGGCACGGCGCGATCCGGGGCATGCACGGCGAGCAGATGCACAAGTTGGTCGCCGTGGCCGCCGGCCGTGGCTTCGGCGCCTACGTCGACACCCGCGTCGGCTCTGGTTCCGCCGGTGCCGTCGAGATCGTCGATCTCTCGCCCGGTACGCAGGTGCTCGTCCCGCCCGGTGTGTGCAACGGCTTCCAGTCGCGCTCCGACGGCATGCAGTACGTCTACTGCTTCGACCAGGAGTGGCAGCCGGGGATGGCCGGAGTCGCCGTGAGCCCCCTGGATCCGTCCCTGGGGATCGATTGGCCGGAGCCCTTCGATGCGGACGACCCGACGATGGTGTCGGCCAAGGACCGTGAGGCCCCGACGCTCGCCGAGGTCCTCCGACCGGACGACAGTCGCTGATCGCTCGTTCGCTACCGTCACGCCCATGAAGATCCTCGTGACCGGTGCCGCCGGGTTCATCGGCTCGAACTACGTCCGGTACGTGTTGTCGCACACCGACGACGAAGTCGTGGCCTACGACGCGCTGACCTACGCCGGGAACCTGTCGACACTCAAGGACGTCGACGACGATCCTCGCTACTCGTTCGTCCACGCCAACATCTGCGACCCCGCGGCCATCCGCGACGCCATGCGCTCCTGCGACGCCGTCGTGCACTTCGCGGCCGAGAGCCACGTCGATCGGTCCATCGAGGGCTCGGACGACTTCGTCCACACCAACTGCTTCGGCACGAACGTGGTGATGGACGCTGCCCGCGAGCTCGAGATCGGACGGGTCGTCCACATCGGCACCGACGAGGTCTACGGCTCGGTCGAGGTCGGTTCCTCGCTCGAGACCGACCCACTCGAACCACGTTCGCCGTACTCGGCGTCGAAGGCCGGCTCGGACCTCATCGCACTGAGCTACCACGCGACGCACGCGCTGCCGGTCTCGGTCACGCGGTGCACCAACAACTTCGGCCCGTACCAGTACCCCGAGAAGGCCATCCCGCTGTTCACGACCAACCTGATCGACGGACGCCCGATCCCGCTCTACGGCGACGGGCTGAACGAACGTGACTGGCTCTACGTCGACGATCACTGCTCGGGTGTCCATCTGGTGCTGACGGAGGGAGAGGCGGGCGAGATCTACAACATCGGGGCAGGCAACGAGACGCCGAATCGCGAGCTCGTCGACCGTCTCCTGGCGGCGTTCGAGGTCGGCGAGGAGATGGTCACCTACGTCGAGGATCGCAAGGGCCACGACCGTCGCTACTCCGTCGACATCGCGAAGATCACCGCCCTCGGCTGGCGCAAGGAGCGCTCGCTCGAGGAAGCGCTGGCGGCCACGGTGCAGTGGTATCGAGACAACGACTGGTGGTGGCGGCCCCTCCGGGGCTGATCCTGTGCGTGCCCTGATCACCGGAGCCGGCGGCCAACTCGGAACCGATCTCGCCGATCACTGCCGCACGTCCGGCGACGACGTGTCGGCCCTGACGCGCTCCGGCCTCGACGTGAGCCGGCGGGACCAGGTCCTCGGCGTCATCGCCGACGTCGAACCCGACGTCGTCTTCCACACCGCCGCGTGGACGGCCGTGGACGACTGCGAGTCCGACCCGGAGCGGGCGTTCCGCGACAACGCGCTCGCGGCACGCTGGGTGGCCGAGGCGGCCAGTCGCGTCGGCGCACACCTGATCCACGTCTCCACGGACTACGTCTTCGACGGCACCAAGGACCAGGCATACACGGAGTGGGACGAGCCCCGTCCGACGTCGGTGTACGGCGCCTCGAAGCTCGCCGGAGAGCGTGAGGTCCGCTCGATCGCTCCGGACTGTGCCGTGGTCCGGACGTCCTGGGTCATGGGCGTCCACGGCACGAACATGTTGAAGACCGTGCTCGCGCTACGCGACCGTGACCGGCTCGCGTTCGTCGACGACCAGCGTGGCTGCCCCAGCTTCACCGCCGACCTGGCCGTCGGGCTCCGCCATCTGGCCGAGCGGCGTCACGCCGGCACGTTCCATCTCACCAATGCCGGAGAGACCACCTGGTACGGCTTGGTGCGCGAGATCCTGGAACTCGCCGGCGAGGATCCCGACAAGGTGTCGCCGATCTCCACGGCGGAACTCGATCCGCCACGCCCCGCCCCGAGGCCGGCGAACTCGGTGTTGGGCGATCTCGCCTGGCGGACCGCACAGTTGCCGCCGATGCCCTTGTACCGTGATTCGCTCAGGGTCGCAGTCGAAGGGCTGTTGCACCACAGCAGAACCGAGGAGTTGTAGTGAGCAGGATCGCAGTGATCGGCACGGGTTATGTGGGTCTGACGACCGGCGCGTGCTTCAGCGCGCTCGGCCACGACGTCGTGTGCGCGGACATCGACGAGGCCAAGGTCGCGGCGTTGACCCGCGGCGAGATCCCGATCCTCGAGGCGGGTCTCGACCAGATCGTGCACGAGGGCATCGAGGCCGGTCGTCTCCGCTTCGTGCTCGGGGCCGCCACGGCAGCAGCGGACTGCGAGTTCGCGTACCTGTGTGTGCCGACACCGCAGGGCGCCGACGGCTCCGCCGACCTGAGCTACATCGAGAGCGCGGCGAGCGAGATCGCACCGGTCCTCCCCGCCGAGGCCATCGTCGTCAACAAGTCCACGGTCCCCGTCGGGTCGACGCGGGTCGTCGAGCGTGCCCTCGGCCGGGACGATGTCTCCGTCGTCTCCAACCCCGAGTTCCTGCGGGAGGGTTCGGCCGTCCACGACTTCATGAACCCGGACCGCATCGTGATCGGCGCGGACAGCCAGTCGGCGGCGATCAAGGTCGCGTCGCTCTACCTCGGGGTCACCGCACCCCTGGTCGTCACCGACCCGGCGTCGGCAGAGACCATCAAGTACGCGGCCAACTCCTTCCTCGCAACCAAGATCAGCTTCATCAACGCCGTCGCCGCCATCTGCGAGGCCGTGGGTGCCGACATCAACGATGTCGTGCTCGGGATCGGTTACGACAAGCGCATCGGCCACGAATTCCTCCGCCCCGGCCCGGGCTACGGCGGCAGCTGCTTCCCGAAGGACACGCGGGCGATGGTCAAGATCGCCGAGGACGGCGGCTACGACTTCGATCTCCTCAAGGGGGTGATCGAGGTCAACGACGAACAGTTCGATCGCACCGCGGCCAAGGCGGTCGAGGTGGCGGGCGGCGATGTGGACGGCAAGCAGATCGCGGCATGGGGCCTGACGTTCAAGGCCCGAACCGACGATCTCCGTGAATCGCCGTCGCTCGAGGTGCTGGGTCGCCTGATCGATCGTGGCGCCAAGGTCCGTGCGTACGACCCGGCCGTGTCCGCCAGCCCGCTGGAGGGCATCGAGGTCGTCAGCGATCCCTACGACGCCTGCGATGGCGCTGACGTGCTCCTGGTCCTCACCGAGTGGGACGAGTTCAAGTGGCTCGACCTCGATGTGGTGAAGGAACGGATGGCGAGGCCGGCCGTGGTCGACGCCCGCAACCTGCTCGACCGCTCGGCCCTGCTCCGGCGAGGCTTCGAGTTCCGCGGCGTGGGCCGGAACTGATGGCCCGTGTCGTCGTCACCGGTGGCGCGGGCTTCCTCGGCTCGCACATCTGTGAGCGGCTCCTGGCTCGAGGCGACGAGGTCGTCGTCCTCGACAACCTCGTCACCGGGAACATCGCCAACATCGAGCACCTCTTCGGCACCAGCGGGTTCACCTTCGTCCTCCACGACGTGTCGACCTTCATCTGGGTGCCCGGCGAGGTCGACGCCGTCCTCCACTTCGCGTCGCCGGCGTCGCCGAAGGACTACATGGAGATGCCGATCCAGACACTGAAGGTCGGCAGCCTGGGTACGCACAACGGGTTGGGCCTCGCGCGCGCGAAGGCGGCCACGTTCTTCCTCGCGTCGACGAGCGAGGTCTACGGCGACCCCGAGGTCCATCCCCAGACCGAGGACTACTGGGGTCACGTGAACCCGGTCGGTCCGCGTGGCGTGTACGACGAGGCCAAGCGGTTCGCCGAGGCGATGACGATGGCGTACCACTCGCACCACGGGATCGACGTCCGGATCGTCCGGATCTTCAACACCTATGGGCCGCGGATGCGTCCCCAGGACGGGCGGGTCATCTCCAACTTCCTCGTCCAGGCCCTGCGGGGCGAGCCGATCACCATCTACGGCGACGGGTCGCAGTCGCGGTCGTTCTGCTACGTCGACGACGAGGTCGAGGGGTTCCTCGCCATGCTCGCCGCGGACATCACCGGCCCCTGCAACATCGGGAATCCGTCCGAGTTCACCATCACCGAACTCGCGCACCTGGTGATCGACGTGACCAACTCCGTCAGCGAACTCGTCTACGAGGACCTCCCGGTCGACGATCCCACCCAACGGCAGCCCGACATCACGCTCGCCACCGAGGCCCTCGACTGGAAACCCACCATCGAGCTCCGCGAGGGGTTGGAGACGACGGCGGAGTACTTCGCCTCGATCCTCTGAACGCTATTGCCAGGTCCGGCTCAGTCGGCGCGGAACCGGACCGACTCGACCCGCCACAGCGAACCCGGGCCGACCTGCATCTCGAAGAACGCCGCGCCGCCCTCGTAGCGGAAGGCACACTCGATCACCGTCTCGACGAGGCCGTTGTCCTCGCAGGACTGGAACTCCCACGGGGTCCCTGACCAGCTGGCCCGGAACAGGGTGGCGATGGCGTCCTCGGTGGCCACCCGTTCGGCGCAGCCCACGTCGTCGATCGTCCACGCGTCGTAGAACACGATCGCCGTGTCGTCCGGGTCGTCGTCCCGGTCGTCGCCGACACAACGGGCCGGGGTGATCGTGGGCGGCGGTGCGCTCGTCGTGGTCGTCGACGTCGTGGTCGTCGACGTCGTGGTCGTGGTGTCGGCCACCGTGGTGGTGGTCGCCTCGGCCGTGGTGGTGGTCTCGGCCACCGTGGTGGTGGTGTCGGCCACCGTGGTGGTGGTCGCCTCGGTCGTGGTCGTCGGGGTGTCGTCGCTGTCGCTGTCGCTGTTGGACACGACGACCAGGAGGACGACCAACAGGACCACGATGGCGCCGAGCAGTCCGAGGATCGCCACGAGGCGTCGGTCCATGCCGCCGCCCTCGCCGTCGCTGCCGTCACCGTCGCCGGGTCCACCGGTCGGTGGTTCTCCCGGCGGCGTCCCGGCGGGTGGCTCGCCGACGGTGGGGAGCATCTGGGTCGGGTCGGTCATCGTCCGTCCTCGTTCTCGTGGTCGAGCAGTTCATCCCAGAGCGGGAGCGTGGCCTCGTCGCAGTACTGCTCGAGGAACGCGACCCGGGCCTGGGCTGCGGCCGTCGCCAGCGAGCCGGGGTCGGTCTTCCACGCCCGGACGGCGTCGACGAGGCCGTCGACGTCGCCGGTGCGGACCGAGATGCCGCACGCGAAGCGATCGATGGCTTCGGTGATGTTCGAGCCGTCGGGGCCGACGTAGACGACGGGGGTCGCCATGCCGAGACTGCCGTGGAGCTTCGAGGGGCTCATGACCCCGAGGGCCTGGTCGTCGAGGCAGATCAGCGTGGCGTCGGCCCCCGCGAGGACACCGGGCGTCTGGTCCTTGTCGACGTAGTCGTGCAGGACCACGTTGTCGACGTCGGCGGCGCGCGCCCGGAGGTCTTCCCAGCGAGGACCTCCGCCCACGAAGACGATGGTGACGCCCTCGTCGGCGAGGCGCGGGGCGGCCGCGACGACCGTCTCGAACTGGTGCCCGAGACCGATGTTGCCGAGGTAGAGGAGGACGAACTGGTCGGTGAGGCCGAGCCGCTCGTAGCCCGTCCAGGGGGCCACGTCGGTGCCGGTGTAGAGCGATGCCCGCTCCCAGTTCGGGATGACGTGCACTCGTTCGGCAGGGGCCCCGGCGTCGCGCAGGAGGTCGGCCATGGCGCCGTCGAGCACGATCACCGAGTCGAGTTTGGGGAGCGCCCAGGCGTTGAGCCGCCGGAGCACCCGCGAGATGAAGCTGTGCTCGCTCACCGCCCGGAGACGCTCGGCGACCTCGGGGTAGACGTCCATGCTCCACAACACCACGCGTGTGTCGCGGTGGCGCAGCTTGTGGGCGAGGGCGATGAGGTAGACGAACGGTGGCGTCGTCATGACCACGATCACGTCCTGGCGGGGCATGCGGAGCATGGTCCACAGGGCGGCGACGAAGTAGGTCGTGTACGTGGTCGCCCGGGAGGCGATGCGGCTCCGACCGAGGCTGGGCGACCACGCTCGGCGGATCCGGACCGCGTCGGCGAGCGGCCGCGAATCACGTGCCGCGGCATAGCCACCGGAGCCACACACGACCGTGCAGTCGTCGCCGAGCGCTGCCCGGTGCTCGATCAACGACGTGGCCAACTGCGCGGTGGGGGAGATGTCCGGCGCGTAGAACTGGTTCAGCAGGCAGATGTTCACGAGGGTCGGCCGTTCAACCCGTGCGCTGTCCGACCAGTTCCACCATCTGGTCGACGATGTCGTCGAGCGAGTACCGGAGCGACCAACCGGGGAAGTGGGACCGGAACTTCGCCATGTCGGTGTAGTAGCAGATGTGGTCACCGACCCGGTTGGTCTCGTCGTAGGTGAGGTCCGGGCGCTTCCCGGTCCGACCGGCGATCATCTCGACGCACTCGAGCAGGCTGGCGGCGTTCGCCTTGCCCCCGCCGAGGTTGTAGACCTCGCCCGGTCGGGGGTCCTGGGCGAAGGCCCAGAACGCGTTGATCACGTCTTCGCTGTGGATCTGGTCGCGGACCTGCTTCCCCTTGTAGCCGAAGATCGTGTACGGACCCTCCCGGAGCGCGGTCGTGACCAGGTAGGAGAGGAAGCCGTGGAGTTCGACGCCGCTGTGATGCGGGCCGGTCAGACAGCCGCCACGGAAGATCCCGGTCTTCATGCCGAAGTAGCGGCCGTACTCCTGGCAGGCGAGGTCGGCCGAGAGCTTCGACACGCCGAAGAGCGAGTGCAGGCACCCCTCGACGGACATGGTCTCGTCGATGCCCTGTGAGAAGGCGGCGTCGGCGTAGTCCCAGCGGGTGTCCTTCTCGATGAGCTCGAGGCGGTTGGGGTTGTCGCCGTACACCTTGTTGGTCGAGACGTAGATGAAGACGGCTTCGGGGCTGTGGCGGCGGCAGGCCTCGAGCAGGTGGAGCGTGCCGTTGGCGTTGGTCTCGAAGTCGTCGAGCGGGCGGGAGGCGGCGAGGTCATGGCTCGGTTGCGCCGCCGTGTGGATCACGAGGTCGTACCGGCGGTCGCGGAACACCGCGTCGACGGCGTCGAAGTCCCGGATGTCGATGTCGTGATGGGTGTAGTCGCGGCTCTGCTCCTCGAGGCGTCGACGGTTCCAGGTGGTGTCGCCCTGGGGTCCGAAGAAGTCGGCGCGGCCGTTGTTGTCGATCCCGTCGACCCGGAAGCCCATGGCGTCGAAGAACGAGACCGCTTCGGAACCGATGAGTCCGGCGCTGCCGGTCACGAGGACCTTCACCGCAGGGCCTCGGTGACCGCGACCTTCACGATCGCGATCTGGACCGTCGAAACGCGCTGTCCCAGGAGTTGCACGACGGTCGAGTGTACTGATGCCACTGGACGGCTTCGCGATGGCGTGCGTCCGCCGGGACCGCCCGGATCCCGTGCCAGACTCCGCCCCGATGCGCATCGCCGTCCCGTTGGAGCAGTGTTGGCACGAGGTGCCCGGGGGGACGGCCCGCACCTCCATCGACTTGACGTCGGCTCTCGCTGCCGAGCCCGGGGTCGAGATCGTCGGCGTGGCCGCTCGGCACTCGTCGCCGCCGCCGGAGCCGTGGCGTCCGACCGTTCCGGTCGAGCACCTGCGGCTGCCACGCGCGGCCCTCTACGAGAGCTGGCACGGCCTGCAGCGACCGCGGGTCGAGGCGGCGACCGGCCCGGTGGACGTGTGTCACGTGGTCGGCGGGGCCATTGCCCCCAGTGCGGCGCCGCTGGTGGTGACGGTGCACGATCTCGCGTTCCTCCATCATCCGGCGATGTTCACCCGCCATGGTCTTCGCTTCTTCCGTCGGGCGTTGCAGCTCACGATCGAGCGGGCCCGCCTCGTGTTCGTGCCGTCGATGGCCACGCTCGAGGACTGTGTCGCTGCCGGGATCGATCGGGCGCGACTCCGTCACGTGCCGTGGGGTGTCACGGTGTCGGATCCGGATGACGTCGCGGTGACGGCGGCCCGCGACGCGTTCGGTCTCCGAGGGGACTACGTGGTGATGGTGGGCACGTTGGAGCCGCGGAAGAACCTGCAGGGGATGCTCGAGGCGTGGCGTCTGCTCGACCGCGACGTCGACCTCGTGGTGGTGGGTCCCGAGGGCTGGGGCGACACGGTCGACCCGTCACTCGTCCCCGAGCGACTGGTGAAGACCGGTTTCGTGACCGCCGAGGTACGCGACGCGCTGTACCGAGGCGCCGCGGTCTCCGTGTACCCGAGCCTGTTCGAGGGGTTCGGCCTCCCCGTGCTCGAGTCGATGGCGCTCGGCTGCCCGGTGGTCACATCGTCGGGCACGTCGACCGAGGAGTTGGTCGACGACGGCGCCGGCCTCGCGGTCGACCCGACCGACCCGGCCGCCATCGCCCACGCCGTCGCCGGGCTTCTCGACGACCCCGCAGCACGGGACGGTCTGGTGGAGCGAGCCCGGCGCCGTGCATCGACCTACACGTGGGAGCGGACGGCCGCGGCCGTCGTCGACGGCTATCGGGAGGTGCTGGCGTGACCGTCCGCACACGACGTGTGGGGATCAACCTGTGCTGGCTCGTCCCCGGAGGTGTCGGTGGGTCCGAGCAGGCCACGGTCCGGATGCTCGCTGCCCTGCACCGTCGGGATCCCGGGAACTTCGAGATCGTGCTCCTCGCATCGTCTGCGTTCGCCTCGGCGTATCCCGAGTTGGCCGCCTCGTTCGAGACCCACACCATCCCGCTTCCCGCCGGGCGGGTCGTGCGGGTCCTGGCCGAACACACGTGGCTTCCGTGGATGGTCCGACGGTTGGGCATCGACCTCCTCCACGATGCCGGCGGCACCGCGCCGGGGCGGATCGACGTCCCCCGCGTCCTGACGATCCACGACATCCAGCCACTGCTGTACCCGCAGCGGTTCCCCCGCGCTCGCGTGGCCTTCCTCCGCCGAGCGATCCCGTCGGCGGTGGCCAACGCTGCGCGGATCGTGGTGCCGTCGGCGTTCGTGCGTGCGTCGCTGGTGGACCACCTGGACGCGGACCCGGAACGCATCGACGTCGTTCCCTGGTCGACGCCGGACGTCGGTGATCGGACCGACGTCGAGGTGGTTCGTGGGCGCTGGGGACTGCAGGGACCCACCTTGGTGCTGCCGGCGATCACCTACGCGCACAAGGACCACATCACGGCGATCCGCGCCGTGCATCACCTGGTCGGGCGGTACCCGGACCTCAAGCTCGTCCTCCCCGGTGGGGTCGGCCCGGCCGAGCCCGACGTGCTGGCCGAGATCGACCGGCTGGGGTTGGGCCGCTCGGTGATCCGCACCGGCCGCCTGCCCAACGCCTCGGTGTTGGCGTTGATCGAAGCGGCTTCGGCGGTGGTGTTCCCGTCTCGCTACGAGGGATTCGGGATCCCCGCCCTCGAAGCCATGTCGTTGGGGACGCCGGTCGTCGCTGCCGACGCGGGGGCGCTGGTGGAGGTGATCGGCGACGCCGGGGTGATCTTCCCCGCCGGTGACGACGGCCAGCTGGCGATCGAGGTGCACCGCGTCCTCAGCGACGAGGTGCACCGGGCAGCGCTCGTCGACGCCGGGCGTCTCCGCGCTGACGCGTTCGGTCCTGAGCGCACGGCGGAACGGCTCCTGGCCGCTTACCGCTCTGCCACTGCCGGGCAGTAGCCTCGCTGGGCTATGGGTAAGGCTTCGTCCAGCAAGAAGGTCGCACGCGCCGCGAAGGCTGGTGGCGGTCGCGCACGCGCCGCCGGCGAGCGGAACCTCCTGTTTCCGGTGGCGCTGTCGCTCGTGATGGTGCTCGGTCTGGTGCTCGTGGTCTACGCCCGCGACACACGTTCGGCCGAGGCGCTCGAGGCGCCGCTGGCGAACGTGGACCACTGGCACTCCGCCTACGGCGTCTTCATCTGCGACGAGATGTCCCCCGACCTCCCGGAGTTCGTCGCACCCCAGAACGGCGGCAACCACACGCACGGCGACGGTCTCATCCACATCCACCCGTTCGCGACATCACGCTCGGGCGAGAACGCCACCCTTGCGAACTGGTTCGCCGACGCCGGCACCGCGCTCGGCGGTGGCGGGGTGCTCGAGGACGATCGCCTCGTCCTCCCGGCCGGCGCCACCTACGAAGAGGGCACCGACACCTGCGAAGGCCTCGACGGTGACCCGATCGTGCAGGTCGCGGTGTGGGAGTCGGCCCAGGCCGGCATCGACGGTGCCGACCCGGTCATCGTCACGGAGAACTTCGACGACATCCGCTTCGCCGCTGACGGTCAGGCGTTCACCATCGCCTTCGCCCCCGAAGGCACCGAGATCCCGCTGCCGGCGAACACCGCTGAACTCTCGAGTGTCGGTTCCGATCTGGGCGTGCCCACGGACCAGGTCCCCGACGACGCGACGTTCGACGACACGGTGGACGACACGACGGTGGACGACACGACGGTGGACGACACGACGGTGGACGACACGACCGTCGACACGACCGTCGACACGACCGAGGGTGACGCCGGCTCGTGAAGGCCGTGATCCTGGTCGGCGGTTTCGGCACGAGACTCCGGCCCCTGACCCTCACGACACCGAAGAACCTGCTTCCGGTCGTCCACGTCCCGATGGTC